>CAZLTC010000020.1:41062-42765 GCA_964562405.1 uncultured bacterium
ACGAGGATCTTGTCCGCGTGCTGGATCGTCGAGAGCCGGTGCGCGATGACGATCGACGTTCTTCCCTCCATCAGCCGGACAAGGGCGTCCTGGATGAGCCGCTCGGTCTCCGTGTCGATGTTCGACGTAGCCTCGTCGAGTATGAGGATCCGCGGGTCGAAGGCGAGCGCTCGCGCGAACGCAAGGAGCTGGCGCTGGCCGGTCGACAGCGTCGAGCCCCGCTCGTATACCTCTTCATCGTACTTGAGCGGCAGTCGCTCGATGAACCGGTCCGCGTGAACGTAGCGTGACACCTCGCGAACCCTCTCATCGGACACCTCGGTATTTCCGAGGCGGATGTTGCCCTTGATGTCGCCGGCGAACACGAAGACGTCCTGCATCACCAGTCCGAGGTTCGAGCGCAGGAAGGACTTCTCCATGCCCCTGATGTCGATGCCGTCGAGCGTGATCCTCCCCTCCTGGATGTCGTAGAAACGCTCGATCAGGCTGATGATCGACGTCTTGCCGGCACCAGTCGCCCCCACTATGGCTACCGTCTCCCCCGGCTCGACGGTGAAGGACACGTCTCGCAGCACCTGATCCTCCCCGCCGTACGAGAAGGAAACGTGCTCAAAAGCTATGCGGCCGTCGACCCTTTCGGGCCGTGTCGGCGACGTGGGATCGGGTATCTCCTGGTCGTTATCCAGCAGCATGAAGATGCGCTCCGACGACGCCATTGCCTGCTGCATCGTCCCGTACTGCTCTGCCAGATTGCGGATCGGCCTGAAGAACATCTGGACGTACGACAGGAAGGCGACGAGCGTTCCCAGCGAGAGGGTAGAGCGGACGACCTTGCCGCCCCCGTACCAGATGACGAGCGCAATGGCCACTGAGCTCGCCAGTTCCATGAGAGGCATGAAGGACGCGAACACGCGGATCTGGCGCATCGCGGCCAGGAAGTTGTCATGGTTGATCTTCGCGAACCGGCTGTAGCTCTCGAGTTCCCTCCCAAAGATCTGGGTGACCCGCATCCCGCTTATGTTCTCCTGCAGCGACGCGTTGATCCTGGCCACACGCATCCTGACCTCACGGAAGGCGTCGCGGATCTTCACGCTGAAGATCGACGTCGCCCAGACCATGAACGGGAGGATGGTAAAGCTCACCAACGCGAGCCGCCAGTTGAGGTTGAGCAGGAGGATGATCACGCCCAGGAGTATGAACACGTCCCTCAATAACATGATCACGATGGACGTGAACATCTCGTGGAGGACCTCCACGTCGTTCGTCGCCCTCGTGACCAACCGTCCCACAGGGTTCTTGTCGAAGAACGACAGCGAGAGACTCTGCACGTGTCGGAGGAGCTTCATACGGATGTCGTACATGATCCTCTGAGACGTGACCTCCATCATGTTGATCTGGAAGACCGTCAGACCGAACGACACAGCCATGATCGCGACGAGGAGGATCGAGATCCTCGCGATGCCCCTGAAGTCGTCCCGTCTGAGCACGCGTCTCTGCTCGTGCGAGAGCTCGAGTACCTTGTCGACAGGCATGGCAACGAACCCGCCGGCGCTCTGGTAGGCGGACGCGTCCACACCGGCGCTCGAGGCCGCAACCGGGTCGGCAAGGTAGTAGTCGGTGCTCGCGATGATCCCCTCGTTGGTCGCTCTCAGGACGTCGCGCGGGTCGTACTTCGAGAGTGCCTTCGACCGGATCACGAACCG
>CAZLTC010000021.1:0-36034 GCA_964562405.1 uncultured bacterium
CTCGCCGGCAAGGCATTCTTCTGGGAGCTTGCCACCCTCATCGACATCATGCTCCTCGGCCACTGGATAGAGATGCGGTCGGTCATGAGCGCCGGGTCGGCCCTGGAGTCGCTCGTCCGCCTTATGCCCGACAGCGTGCATCGAGTGCGGGACGACGGGTCCATCGAGGAGATACCCCTGTCCGAACTTCGCAAGGGCGACCGCATCATGGTGAGACCCGGCGAGAAGTTCGCGGTCGACGGAGAGGTTGTGGAAGGCACGACTGCTGTCGACGAATCGCTCCTGACCGGCGAGTCCAGGCCGGTCAGAAAGGTGCCCGGAGACGGTGTCGTAGGGGGATCCGTGAACGGAGAAGGCTCCGTCACGGTAAGCGCGACGAAGGTGGGGGACGAGACCTATCTCAGCACCGTCGTGGAGATGGTCCGCGAGGCTCAGGAGTCGAAGTCACGCACGCAGACGCTGGCCGATCGCGCGGCCTTCTGGCTCACCATCATCGCTATCACAGCCGGAGCGATCACGCTCACGTCGTGGCTGGTCGCGGGCAGGGAGTTCGTCTTCGCGATGGAGCGGATGGTCACCGTGATGGTGATCACCTGTCCGCACGCCCTGGGCTTGGCGGTCCCCCTCGTTGTCGCCGTGTCGACGTCGCTGGCCGCCTCGAGCGGTCTTCTCTTGCGCAACCGCGCCTCGTTCGAGCGGGCCGGGACCGTTGATACGGTCGTGTTCGACAAGACCGGCACGCTCACCGAGGGTACGTTCGGGCTCAAGGCAGTGGTGTCGTTGGCCGATCTCGATGAGGACGAGGTGCTCCGGCTCGCGGCGTCGGTCGAGCAGCGTTCCGAGCACCCGCTTGCCGCCGGCGTCGTCAGAGGTGCGAAAGAGAAGAGCATCAGCCTGGCAGACGTCGCCGACTTCGAGGCGATGAAGGGGAGAGGGGTGAGCGGCAGCGTCGACGGCAGGCGCGTCCTGGTCGTGAGTCCCGGCTACCTGCGTGAGAACGGCATCGAAGCCGCCGACGAGGGGCTGCGAGAGCACCGTGAGCAGGGACGCACTGTCAGCTACGTCCTTGTTGAAGAGACCGTCGTCGGCGCTCTCGCGCTTGGCGACACCACGCGACCCGAGGCGAAGGAAGCGGTCAACGCACTACACGGGATGAACATCCGTTGCGTCATGATGACCGGAGACTCGGAGTCCGTAGCCGGCGCCGTGGCCGAGACGCTCGGCATCGACGAGTTTTTCGCAGAGGTCCTGCCCGACAGGAAAGCGGAGTTGGTGAAGGAACTCCAGCGGAAAGGCCGGATCGTGGCGATGACGGGAGACGGCGTGAATGACGCCCCGGCGCTCGCGAGCGCGGACGTCGGCATTGCCATCGGGACTGGCACTGACGTGGCGGTGGAGACTGCCGACGTCGTTCTGGTGCGCAGCGACCCGCGTGACGTCGTGTCGATAGTGCGGCTTGCCAGGGCCACGCACGGCAAGATGGTGCAGAACCTCTTCTGGGCGACGGGGTATAACGCGGTGGCCATCCCGCTCGCGGCGGGCGTGCTGGCCGGACGGGGGATCATTCTCAGTCCCGCCGCAGGTGCCGTTCTCATGTCTCTCAGTACCGTCATCGTAGCCGTCAACGCGCGCCTGCTCAGGCTCCGCTGACGCCCGGAGATCGTCACTAGCTTGCGAGCTTCTTGAGCAGCCACGCCATGTTCCGACCCAGGACCTTCATTGTCCGGACGCCTTCCTCGTCGGCTTCGACTTCGCCTATGTTGCGGCCGATCCCTACGTTCCAGTAGATCGACCCCGGGACGATCATCTGCTGAATGAGAAAGAAGTGGTTCATCGAGTCGAAGGCGTGAATGCTGCCGGCGCGGCGAACCGCCACGACGGCGGCCCCGACCTTCCTGGCAAGCATGCGGTCGTTCGCCATGGAGACGAGACCTGCCCGGTCGATGAGAGCCTTCATCTCGGCCGAGACGTCCGCGAAGTAGGTGGGGGAGGCGAGGATGATCCCGTCCGCTTCTGGCATCTTTGCGAGGCACTCGTTCAGGAAGTCATCCTTGACGGCGCACCGCTTGTCCTTGTTCTCGAAGCACTTGTAGCAAGCGGCGCAGCCCCTGATCCGCTTGCCGGCCAGCTGCACGAGTTCGGTTTCGATCCCCTCGGCCTCCAGCTCCCTGAACACGTGCCCCACGAGGAGCGCTGTGTTGCCGTCCTTCCGCGCGCTTCCGTTGAACGCTACTACCTTCATCGGGCCTCCCTGTCGAAGGTCTCGAGGAACGACTGCTATACGTCAGTGATGTCGGCTCGGTCCGTCGAACGGGTGTCGTACTGGGCTCGCAGCGCGTCGAGCTTCCTGGCCAGTGCCTTGGGTGACGCCTGCCCGCGGCAGAGGTAGTAGTAGCCGAGCGGCACCACGAAGAGCGTGAGCAGGCAGGCGGAAGTCGCTCCGAAGGCCACGACCGTGCCGAGAGACAGACGGCTCATGGCGCCCGCGCCGCTGGCAAGAATGAGCGGGACGGCACCGATGGCTGTCGAGAGGCCGGTCATCATAATGGGGCGCAGTCGCAGACGCGACGCCTGGAAGAGAGCCTCCTCGAACTCGAGGCCCCGGTCGCGCAGCTGGTTCGCGAACTCGACGATCAGAATGCCGTTCTTGGCCGCTAGGCCGATGAGCATTATGAGCCCTATCTCGCTGAATATGTTCAGCGTGACCCCGAGCAGCATCATGCCGATCACCGCGCCGAATATGCCCATCGGGACGGTGAACATGATGACGAACGGGCTCACGAAGCTCTCGAACTGGGCAGCGAGAACCAGGTAGGCGATAACGAGCGAAATGATGAACACGAAGATGACTGCACCGCTCGACTCCTTGAGCTTCTGCGACATGCCCTTGTAGCTGATCGTCGCGCTCGAGGGCAACTCCTCGCGCACCGCGTTCTCGAGGAACGTGAGGCAGTCGGCCATCGAATAGCCTTCCGCGATGCCGCCAGAGATTGTGATGGCTCGTACGCGGTTGTACCGCCGGAGTTCGCCGGCATCCGCGCGCTCCTGGAGCGTGACCAGGTTAGCGAGCGGTATGAGCTCGCCCGTACGTCCGGAGCGCACGTAGATGTTCTGGAGGTCGGTCGGCGTGCGGCGCTCCTCTTCGGCGCCCTGCAGCACCACGTTGTACTCCTCGCCGCGGTCTATGAACGTCGTCACGTTGCGCGCGCCGAGCATCGTCTGGAGCGTGTTACCGATCGTCTGAGACGTGACGCCGAGCTCTGCGGCGCGGTTCTGGTCGATCGCGACGCGGAACTGCGGAGTCGTTTCCTTGTAATCCGCGTCGAGACCGGTGAGGCCCGGGTACTCCTTCGCCTTGTCTAGAATGATGTCGCGCCACTTCGCGAGCTCCTCGTACGTCGGCCCGCCGATGACGAACTGGACAGGCTGGCCGAAGTAGAACGAGAGGCCCGAGGGCTGGAAGACGAACACGCGCACGCCGGTGACGGACGCGAGAGGTCCCTGCAGCTCCTTGGCAATCTGCGTGGCCGACTCCTTGCGTTCCTCCCAGGGCGCGAGGTCGACGATGGCGACTCCGCTGTTGACACCCCCTCCGCTGCCCCAGCCGGGGGTCATCGCGAGCACGTGCGTTACCTCGCCGCTCTCGATGTGCGGCGTGAGCTTGTCGGTTACGCGCTCCATGTACTCGCGCGAGGCCTCGAACCCCGTGCCCTCCGGAGCGGTCATCCTGACCATGAGCGCGCCGCGGTCCTCCTGAGGCTCGTACTCCGAGATCATGTTGCTCATCATGACCCAGATAGAGCCGAGCATGAGAATGAGGACCGCAAGCGATGCCAGGGGATTGCGTACGCAGAAGCGAAGGGCCCTGTCGTACCACCTGATCACCCGCTGGAAGGTCCTGTCGACGGTCTTGATCAGCATGCCCTCGCTATCGCGCGGCTTCAGGAACTTGGAACACATCATCGGCGAGAGAGTCAGGGCGACAACGCTCGAGAAGACCACGGCGCCGGTGATGGCGAAGGCAAACTCCGTGAACAGCTTCCCGGTGTCTCCTCCCATCAGGCTGATCGGCACGAAGACCGCGACCAGCACGAGCGTAGTGGCTATGACCGCGAAGGCGACCTCGTTCACTCCGCGGAACGCCGCGAGCAGAGGAGGCTCGCCCCCCTCGATCCGCCTGTGGATGTTCTCCAGAACCACGATCGAGTCGTCCACCAGGAGCCCGATCGCGAGCACGAGCGCCAGCGATGTGAGGAGGTTCACGGAGAAGCCCAGAGCGTAGAGCACCATGAACGCCGAGATCAGCGAGATCGGGACGGTGACCGCGGGAACCATCGCCGCCCTGACGCTTCCGAGGAATACGAAGATGATCGCCACGACGAGTATGCAGGCGATCACCAGAGAGATCCTGACCTCACGGATGGCCGCCTCGATGAAGACTGAGCTGTCCCGGAGGACGATCATCTCCATGCCCTCCGGCAGATTGGGCTGGAGCTCCTTCATCGCGGCCTTGACGCCCTTGATGACGGCCAGCGTGTTGGCCGTCGACTGGCGCGAGATGCCGATACCGACTGCGCTCTTTCCGTCGGCCGTGAAGCTATCGCGCAGGTCCTCGGGCGCTATCTCGACTCGTGCGATGTCGCCGAGCCTGATCAGATGGCCGTCGGCGCCCCTCTCGATCACCAGCTGACGGAAGTCCTCGGCGGTGCTGTAGCCTTTCTCGAGGCGTATCGTGAACTCGCGATCCTCGGACTCGAGGCGGCCGGCAGGTAGTTCCACGTTCTCCGTGTAGAGCGCGCTCTCGACGTCCTGCACCGTCAGCCGGCGCGCGGCGAGCGCCTTCCGATCGAGCCATATACGCATGGAGTATCGCTTCTGGCCGAAGATGCGCGCTTCGGCCACGCCGTCGACGACCGATAGCCGGTCGACGAGGTGGCGGTCCGCATAGTCGGTGAGTTCCATCTGGGACATCGTCGGATGTGAGAGGCCGATGATGAGATCGGCCATACCGCTCGTGCCGCGCTTCGAGATCCTCGGGGAGTCCGCTTCATCGGGCAATCGGTTGACGACGCGTCCGACCCTGTCGCGGATGTCGTTGGCCGCCTCGTCTATGTCCCGGCTGATGTCGAACTCTACACTGACGGACGACTGGCCGTCCGCGCTCGTCGACTCGATCGTCTTCAAGCCCTCTATGCTCGAGACGCTGCCCTCGATGATCTGTGTGATCTTGGATTCGACGACGTTCGCCGAGGCTCCGGTGTAGCTGGTCCTGATGCTGATGATGGGGGAGTCGACGTCCGGGTACTCACGCAGGGGAAGCCGCTGGTACGAGATGATGCCGAACGTGATCAGTATGAGGCTGATCACGGTCGCGAAGACCGGACGCTTTATCGAAACTTCGGATATGAACATGCTTGTTCCTGCCCCGCACGGGGCTGCTGGGCCCTGGTCTCGCCGGTCCCGTCCACCTACGCGCCCTCGTTCCCGCCGTCCCCACCGGAGGGTGCGGAGCCGGCCTCACCCGGCGCCACCTCCGTCGACTCCACCTTGACACTCGCGCCGTCGCGGAGGTTCAGCAGACCGTCTACGACGATCGTGTCTCCCGGGCTCAGCCCGCTAACCACCTCTACCCAGCCGACGTTCCTGGTGCCCAACTTGACCTCACGCTGCGCCACCGTCTGGTCGTCCCGGATCACGTAGACGTACTGCTTGTCGGCGTAGGAAAGGAGCGCCCTCTCCGGCACGCCGAGCGCGTCGCGCTCGCAGCAGGTGAGTTCCACTGTCAGGAGCATCCCCGTCCTGAGCTTGCCCCGCGGGTTCGGAATACGCGCCTGCACTCCAACGGCGCGCGTGGTCGGGTCGACGCGCGAGTCGATGCTCGTGACCCTCCCGCGGAACACGTCATCCGGCCACGGAGCGCAGTGCGCCTGGACCGTCTGGCCTACGGCCAGTTCGGCCAGCGATGCCTCCGGGACCGTGAAGTCGACCTTGACGGTGCTCAGGTCATCGAGCGTCGTTATCTCGTAGCCCGGTGTCACGAGCGCGCCGGGGCTGACTCTTCGTATACCGAGCACGCCCGCGAACGGGGCCACGATGGTGCGGTCCGCGAGCCGCGCCTGAGCCGCCTGGAGCCGGGCGTTGGAGGCATCGAGGTAGCCCTGGGCCATGTCGAGGTCTTCCTGCGACACGAGGTCTTGTTCGCGCATCGTCCTGACGCGCTCGAGCTGTCTCGACTGCTCCTCCACGTCGATGCGGGCCTCCTCGACGGCAGCCGACTCCTCCGTGTGCTCGAGCTCGACGAGGAGCTGGCCCGGCTCGACGTGTTCGCCGTCAGCGAAGAGAACCCTCGCGACGCGCTCCGTCACGGTGGGCGTAACGGTGACGGATTCGTTCGCTGACACCGTTCCTATGGCCTCGGTACGGTCCGCGAAGCTCCGCGGGCTCACGACCTCGGCGACGACTGCGGTCTCGCCGCCGAACGAGCGCTGTCCCGGCGCCGACCGCCTGATGAAGTGATGAGCGAGCAACACGAGGACCACACAACCGACGATGATAAGGAACGGCTTGAGCGCTTTCATGGGATTCCTCTTCGGAGCCCGATCCGCTCTGGGAGCGTCAGAACACATCGTATCCTTTGATTATGAACCGGGGCTCCTAATAATCAACGGGATTCTCGGACTATCCCTTACGAGAAGAGGCCCGTCCTCGATGGCGTCGGCTGGTCAGCGCAGGTTCTCGAGCGCCGCAGAGATGTCCGCGGGAGGCGGGGCCTGCACGGTGAGGAGCTGGCCGCTGCGCGGATGAAGGAAGGTCAGGTGCCATGCGTGAAGCGCGTGCCTGGGGATGACCAGGTGCCGCTTGACGCGGTCCGAGTCCGGGGACGCCAGAGACTCCTCGAGCAGATCGGGAGGCATCCCGTATATCTTGTCGCCGAGGATCGGGTGGCCGGCCAACTCCAGGTGGAGGCGCACCTGGTTCGTGCGCCCGGTCTCGGGCCTGGCCTCGACCAGGGAGTAACCGTGGTTCTGCTCGGCCTCCGCCGTAATGGCCGGTCCTGGGGACGCCGTCGGGTCGCCAAGTCGTTCCAGAACCCGGAACGTCGTCCTCGCGGGCTTGCCCCCTACAGCGTCGACGACCATCCGAGCGATCGGATATTCGGTCGTTGAGCCCCTTCGCGCCCTCGATATCGGAGCATCCACTACGAACTCGTCATCCGGAGGCCCCCCGTGCACGATCGCGAGATACGACTTCGCAACGTCACCTCGCGCGAAGGCCGCGGCCATGGCGCGGGCCGCCTCAGTCGTGCGGGTGAGGATGACGAGCCCGCTCGTCTCGCGGTCAAGCCTGTGAGCAAGCGCCAGGTCCGGGTCGAGCTCGTTCCTCAGGCGGGCGATGAGCGTATTCCTGAAGTACTTGCCGCCAGCGTGGACGGGGATGTTGCCCGATTTAGACACCACGAGAATGTCGGAGTCGTCGTGGACCACCGCGTATCCGAAGTCGACCTCGGGCTCAACGACGTGGACCTCGTACTCGACGAGAACGTCTACGGCGAGGACCGTGTTGGCACTCGCTGGCACGCCGTCGACGCGGAGCTGGCCGTCCGCGATGCGCTCTTCCCACGTTCCGCGCGGGAGGTAGCGGAACCTGTGGCAGAGGAACTCTATGAGCGTCCATCCATCGTGGTACGCGTCGACTCGCTTCGACAGGCGGATGATATCCGGCTCTGGAGTCTTCATGGTGACCATCGTATACGGTGGGAGGGTTCGAGGCGAGCGTGGATGAGCGGTCTCCCGCGCGCTGGTTCGGGCCGTTCCGGACCCCGGGCTTCTTCAACCGCGCCGTCGCGGGCCGACCCGACGTGTGGTAACCTCGTTGATCATGCCGCGCTTCCGATGGCGGAAGCAGACACCGGGCGCCCGGCGCGCTGTCGATAGCCGCGGCAGGCACCCGACATGCGACGCGCTGCACTACTTTCGGAGGCGGGGACCCCACATGCGGAAGCCGAAGCTCGAGATCACGGGAACGCGTATCCGGCGGACGACGATCATCGGGGCGATCGCCGTGGCAGCCGTCGCCGTGCTAGCCGCGCAGGCCCTGCTCCGCGGTCTGTTTCTCGACCTCGAGATCATCGACGGGCGAATCGTCTCCGTCGTGTTCCACATGATCGTGGTGGCGGTTCCTGTCGTGTTCTTTCTCGCGTGGAGGAGCACCGTCGAGAAGGAGGTCCGCGTGGAGGAGATGCTGCGGGCGTCGGAAGCTCTGCGCGAGGACCTGACCTCCATGCTGGTCCACGACCTCAAGAACCCCGTGATCTCAGCCGGTCTGGCGCTGGGCGCGCTGTCGCGCAGCCCCGAGGTTCAATCGCGGGTTCACGACGAAGAGCGCGAGATGATGGCGATCGCGCAGGAGAGTCTGGCTCGACTCGAGAAGATGGTCGGCGACATGCTCGACATAGCCAGGGCTGAATCGGGCGCGATGCCGCTCCGTACTGAGGACGCGGACCTGGGCGACATTGTCAGACGGGCCGTCAGGCATTGCCGACCGCAGCTGTCCGACGCCCGGGTCGAACTCAGCCTCGAGGTCGAGGACTGCGCTCTTGTCGCGCACGTCGATCCCGGCAAGATGAGGCGCGTGCTGGACAACCTCCTGATGAACGCGATCAAATTCACGCCGGCGGGAGGCCGGATCACAGTCCGCGCGAGGTGCGAAGGCGGCAGCGCGATCATCACCGTTCAGGACACAGGCCTTGGCATACCGAGCGCGATGCAGACTAGGGTCTTCGAGAAGTTCGGCCAGGTGGAGGCACAGCGACAGGGACGGAGGATGTCCGTCGGGCTCGGGCTCTATTTCTGCAAGCTCGTGATGGACGCTCACGGCGGCAGCATCTGGGTCGAGAGCGAGGAGGGAGCGGGTAGCGAGTTCGGTCTGGCGCTGCCTCTCAGAACAGCCTGTCGGCCGCCAGACCAAGGCACAGACCCACCCCGACCAGCGCGTGCAGAGCGATCGTAGAAGCGTTGGCAGGCAGAAGCTCGGATCCGCGGTCGAACTTCCTGGCCGATACAACCCAGGCTCTCCGGGCGAGCGGAAGGGTGAGCAGGACAACAAGGCAGGGGAGAGGAAGGAATCGAAGCCCTATGAGCGCCAGCGTCGAAACGTAGACGCAGGCGAGCAGCACGCGGTAGAGTGCCGCGGCCCTTCTCTTTCCCAGGATCACGACAAGGGTTCGCTTGCCCACGGCCTCGTCGGCGTCGTGATCCGGGAGTCCGTTGATCAGAAGCACCATCGCTATCAGGATCCCGAGCGGGATGGAAGCGAGTCCGGCAGACAGCGAGAGCGCCTCCGTCTGCACGTAGTATGCTCCGAGGACGATGACGGGTCCAAAACAGATGCCGACCGCCACTTCACCGAGGCCACGATAGCCCAATCGGAATGGACCCGAGCTGTAGAAGAACCCAAGGAAGAACCCGATCACACCGAGCAACAGAATGACGTTCCCGCGGCTCACGAAGTTCAGCCAGAGTCCCAGACATCCGCCGACGAACAGCAGCGTCAATGACACGCCGAGAACCTGACGGGCGGTGACGAGTCCTTCCTGGATGGCCCTGCTGCCGCCGCTGAACGGCGTTGGCGCGGGGTTCGCAGCATCATTGCCGCTAACGTGGTCGAAGTAGTCGTTGGCGAGGTTAGCGCCGGCGTGTGCGAGGAGCGCCCCGATCATCGCCAGCGAGAACCTGATCCAGGCGAAGTCGCTCGTGTCGTGCCAGGCCGCTAGGGTCCCGACGAGGACCGGGACGGCAGCGCCGGTGAGGAACGGGGTGCGTGCGGCCCTCAGCCAGACGCGGAGTCGCATGTGAGAATCCTCCGCCAGTCTTGCTAGGGGGTCTGGTCGACGGACTTCCCATCGGCAGCGTTCTCGGATGTCCCACCGGCAGGCGGCGTTCCCGGGGCACTGTCAGGTTCGCCGGCGGCTGTCGTGTCGGCCGCGGCGCGGAGCGACGTCAGCCAGCCCACGAGGGCGGTCCAGTCGTCGTCGCTGCCTTTGAAGCTCAGTATGTGCTTCTGATCGTTGAGGGTTATCTCCTTCGAGAGGTATGGACGGAACCACTCGGCGGGATACTCGAGTCCTATGTTCGAGAGGTCGCCCGGTCCCATCTTCACGGCCTCCTCCTCGCTGCTCGTCTCGTCGGCCTCTTCCTCCTCTTCCTCCTCCGGCACGCCGATCCCCGCCGCCAGAACCGTGTGGCAGTTGGAACAACCGTGTTCGACGAACAGGAGCTTCCCAGCGGGCTCTGGCGCCTTCGGGGCCGTCGGTTCGACCGTGTCCTCGCTGAAGACAGCGGCGGGCAGCAACAGGCCGACCACTATGACTGTGAGGAGTGCACGCATCGTTGATCTCCCATGCTTGGACGCGATTGGTCACACGGACTGGTTTGGGAGCGGGGGACGGGCCCCCGAGACTGCTCATACATTATAGCACACGGGTCGGGGTTATCACAGGCGCCCTGGTCCGCGATCGGGAGCCGGGATGCGTCGGAGAGGCTCCGTCTCAACGCGCGGCCCTGCTTGATGTCTGAGACTCCGATGTGGTAGTTTGGCCGTTCGAGCCAAGCTCTGACAGAAGGGAACGGGGGTGACAATGAACAGCGGCCAACGGAATTCCGAGGCAGCGATCCTGGGTGTGCTGATCTGCATCGGCCTGATCCTGCTTGGGGTCTTCGCCTCACAGGGTGTCGTGAGGCTCAGGGCTCTCGACCGAGTCGTCACGGTGAAGGGTCTCTCCGAGCGCGAGGTGCCGGCCGACATCGCCATCTGGCCCATCAAGTTCAGTGACGCGGGCAACGACCTCGGCGCGCTCTATGCCGGTATCCAGAGGAAGAACACGCTGGTCGTGGCGTTCCTCAAGGACAACGGCTTCGGCGATGACGAGATCACCGTCTCCGTGCCATCTATCAACGACCGGCAGGCCCAGGGCTACGGTGGATCCCAGCCTTCGGAGTTTCGCTACTACGGCAGCTCCATCATCACCGTCTACTCGATGCAGGTGGAGGCCGTTCGGCAGGCGATGTCCAAGCTCGTGGACCTGGGGAAGCAGGGGATCGCCATAAGCGGCCAGGAGTACGATGCGCGGACCGAGTATATCTTCACCGGTCTGAACGACATCAAGCCCGAGATGATCGAGGAAGCCACGAAGAACGCGAGGGAAGTGGCAGAGAAGTTCGCGGCGGATTCGCAGAGCCGCCTGGGCAAGATCAGGACGGCTCAGCAAGGGCAGTTCTCCATCAACGACCGGGACAGCACCACGCCTCACATCAAGAAGGTCCGGGTCGTCTCCACGATAACCTACTACCTGTCAGACTAGCCGGCCGGGCCTGACAGGCCCTGATCGTCGGTCGTCTTCTACCGGATGACGGCGGGGAGCTTCACCGAGACGAGGAAGATGGCGTTCCTCAGGTGACATGAAACGGTCGGTGTCAAACGATTGTCCTGGGCGCCCCGCACTCCCGTGTGGGGCGCCTCAGTCTGTATGGCGCGGCGGTCCTCTTCGACGGCGATCAGACCGGTATCCGTGGTTTGGCCACCGCACGCTCAAGGGTCCGTCGTGGGTGGGGGCTGGGTCCCAATCCCTCAAGCATCTGAACACACGATCATGCCGGCCTGCCGGGGCCACCCCTAGGCTCGATGTGAGCCGGGAGGACCCGTCGATGAAGAAGAGCAGGTTCACGAAGGAACAGGTCGCGTTCGCGCGTTGCGCGCAACTTCTCCGCGACATGCAACGGTTCCTCTCGTTCATGTATCTCACATGCGTGCAGAGACACGAATACTCTGGGAGAGGAGACCCGGGCATGCCGGGTGCGACAACGCCACGGCTGGGTCAGCGCCGTCATTCGGGAGCGCTGCTGTTCTGCGCGGTAATCGCCGTCGCGTCGACCACGTCCGTGGGCGCGGCGTCGGGGGAGCCCCTGGCCGTCGTGCCTTTCGAGATGGTGAACTCGCACGTGGTCGTGCCGGTCAGCGTCAACGGGTCACCTCCATTGAGCTTTGTGTTCGACAACGCGTCCGGTGGGACGGTCATCCACTCGTCCACCGCCGAGGCGTTGGGCCTTGTCGACGGAGGAGTCCTTTCCGCCCCCGAGAGCAGCGTCCAGATCGTCGATGGACAGGTCGTCGTGAACGGAGCAGCCGCGGCGGCCGCGGAGTCCGGCCTTGCTGACAGCGTGAAGGTGATCCAGATCCCCGCGGATGCCCTGCGGGTCGCGAGCTCCGACACCTTGTCCGAGGTTCATCTCGTCGCGGGAAGCAGTGGTGTGGTCATGGGAGGGGCGTCCTCCGCCGCGCAGGTCGCACTGGGTGGATTCGTGCTCAACGACGTTGAGGTGTCGGTGCTTCCCCTCGCACACTTGACCATGCCCTCGGGCGATCCCATCGATGGGATCATCGGATACGACATCCTCAAGGACTTCATTGTCGACGTCGACTACGACTCTGGCGTGCTCCGCGTGTTCGATCGCGACGCCTACACGCCGAGCCGCGGCGCCACCAGACATGAAGTGACGTTCCTCCTGGGCAACATGGCGCAGCCGTGCGTCGCCGGCGACATCACGCTCCCCAATGGGAACGTAGTGTCCGGCATGTTCGTTCTGGACGCCGGCGCTGGCGCCGACGTCGTTCTCAACAGCCCGTTCGTGGCTGGACACGATCTGGTCGCCGGACTCGGCGCGGCGGACGCATCCGTGGGTTCGGTCTCGGGCGTGACGCCGGACCAGACCGCGGTAGTGGAGGGCACTCTGCCGGGGTTCGCCTTCTGCGGCATCTCACTGGACGACGTTCCCGCCACTCTGAACCTGGGAACGACTGGTTTCCTCGCCGGCGAAGGCTACGCCGGGGTCATCGGCAACCGCATCCTTAGCCGTTTCAACATCGCCTACGACTACGTCGGCGGCGTCGTGTACCTGGAGCCCGTCTCCGGTTCGTGACACGCCCGTTGTCCCGACGCATCGACTCGTGTACGCTTCGTGAATGGAGCGGACACGAGCGCCTCACCGCTGTACGCCTGAGCTCTCTAGGTCAGAGCATCTGCGGGCGACCACTCGGAGGTTGTCGATGGCTGGTTGCGGTCACTTCCAACCGGTGTTGCGGAAGCTGGCGGCCGCCGCGCTGGCGACGGGCATTGTGCTCTCGCCGGCTGTCGCGAGCGCCCAGTACGAGGGTGTTGACTACGTCTGGGAGGGGAACCCCGCGGTCAAGGCCAAGCTCGAGCAGTGGCAGGATCAGAAGCTCGGGTTCATGGTCCACTGGGGGACCTACAGCCAGAAGGGATGGTGCGAGTCCTGGGGGCTCTGTTCCGAGGACGTCGACTGGCTGTCGCCGCCCGAGCCTGACTACCAGACCTATTACGATACGTACGTCGGTCTCAAGAACACCTTCGACCCGCGTGGCTTCGATCCGGCCGAGTGGGCGCGCATGGCCCGCGATGCCGGCATGCGCTACTTCGTCTTCACGACGAAGCACCATGACGGCTTCTGCATGTTCGACACTGACCAGACCGACTACAAGATCACCGACGCCGGCTGTCCCTTCCATGACAGCAAGTACGCCGATGTCACGAGGCACCTCTTCGATGCCTTCCGCAGCCAGGGCTTCATGATCGGCGCCTACTTCTCCAAACCAGACTGGCACGTCCCGTGGTACTGGTCGCCGCACTGGCAGCACTGCTCACGCAACGTCAACTACAAACCACTGGCGCATCCCGAGATCTGGCAGAAGTTCCGCGATTTCACCTACGCCCAGATCGAGGAGCTTAGCACCGGCTACGGGCCGGTCGACATACTCTGGCTGGACGGTGCCTGGGTCGTCCCCGAGAACCGCGACCAGGACATTCACATGGATCGTATCGCGGCCATGGCACGGCGGCATCAGCCGGGGATGATCGTGGTCGACCGCTGGGCCGGCGGGCCATACGAGAACTATCGCACGCCCGAGCAGCGCGTCCCCGACGAGCCGTGGGAGTACCCGTGGGAGACGTGCATGTCGATGGCCGGCGCGTGGTCGTACTACGCGGAGGACACGTACAAGCCTGCCCGCGAGCTCATTCACATCCTGGTCGACGTAGTGGCCAAGGGTGGGAACCTCCTCCTTAACGCGGGCGCCGACGGGAACGGTCAGTTCCATCCCGACGCCGTGTCGCGCCTCAAGGAACTTGGGGCCTGGCTCTCGGTCAACGGGGATGCGATCTACGGGACGCGGCCGGTGCCGCCTTACAAGGAAGGGAAGGTCTGCTACACGCGCCGCCGCGACGACGGCGCGGTCTACGCCATCTATCTCGCTGATGAGGGGGAGGTGCTGCCCTCGACGCTGCAGCTCGACGAGGTGCAGGCCGAGCCGGGGGAGGAAGTGCGTCTTCTGGGATACTCCGAGCCGCTTCAGTGGGAACCGGTTGGCCACGGCATGAGGATCGAGATTCCGGAGTCCGTGGTGTCGTCGCCGCCCTGTGAGCATGCGTGGTCGATCCGACTTGGCAGGGTCCGCGAGACCGAACCTCCGATCTCGGTGTCGGACCTGGATGATTGGCGGATAGTCGTGCCGGAGGACGCACCGCCGCCGGCCACGGCCTCCGCCCAGGTCTACCGCGACCCCGAGGCGCCGGTGGATGCGCGCGTCCAGGACCTCCTCTCGCGCATGACGCCGGGGGAGAAGTTCTGGCAGCTCTTCATGCTGGCCGGGGAGTTCCAGGGCGACGAGTCGCGCTACGCGGACGGTCTGTTCGGCCTCCAGGTTGCGGCCGACCCCGGGAGCATCGACGTCGTGGCGAGGATGAACGACATCCAGCGACACTTCGTCGAGGACACACGGCTCGGCATCCCCATCATCTTCTTTGCAGAGGCCGTCCACGGTCTGGTGCAGCGCGACGCGACCATCTTCCCGCAGGCCATCGGGCTCGCGGCGTCGTTCGACACCGACCTCATGGCCGACGTGGCCGGCGCGATCGCCGAGGAGTGCCGCAGCCGCGGCGTCCGACAGGTCCTCTCGCCGGTCGTCAACATCGCGTCCGACCCCCGGTGGGGCCGCGTCGAGGAGACGTACGGCGAGGACCCCTACCTCTCGTCCGAGATGGGCGTCGCCTTCGTGGCGCCCCTCGAACAGGGTGGCATCGTCACGACGCCCAAGCATTGGATCGCGAATGTGGGCGAAGGCGGCCGCGACAGCTATCCCGTAGACCTCGACGAGCGACTGCTCCGTGAGGTCCACGTGCCGCCCTTCCGTGCGTGCATCGAGTGCGGAGGGTCGCGGTCCGTCATGGCGGCCTACAACTCGGTAGACGGCGCACCATGCACGGCAAGTGAGTGGCTGAACGGCCAGCTGCTCAAGACGGAGATGGGGTTCGACGGTTTCATCATCTCGGACGCGGCGGCGGTGGGCGGGTCGATCGTCCTTCACTACACGGCAGGAAGCTGCGCCGACGCCACGAGGCAGGCGGTCGAGAGCGGGCTCGACGTGATCTTCCAGACGTCCTACGACCACAACGTTCCATACGGACGGGCGTTCCGCGAGGGGCTCATCGACAGCGCCCGCATCGACGACGCCGTCGCCCGCGTGCTGCGCGCGAAGTTCGAGCTGGGGCTCTTCGAACATCCATACGTTTCGCCCGCCGAGTTCCCCGAGCCTGGAGGTCGCGAGCACCGCGAACTCGCCCGGCGCGCGGCGCGCGAATCGTTCGTGCTGCTCAAGAACGACGGGCCGGTGCTTCCGCTGAGCTCCGACATCGGTTCGATCGCCGTGATCGGCCCGGAGGCGGACGAGGTCCGTCTGGGTGGGTACACGGCGCCCGCGACCCGGTCGTGCAGCATCCTCAAGGGAATCACCGAGCGCGCCGGCTCGAGGACGGATGTCTATCACGCGCTCGGCTGCGAGAGGTGGGAGCGGGAGTTCGAGTCGGTGCCGTCCGGGGCGCTTTCGTGTCTGAAGGACGGCGAAGAGTTCGAGGGGCTCCTGGGGGAGTACTTCGACAACGTCACGCTCGAGGGTGAGCCGGTCGTCGTTCGCGTCGACCCGGTCGTCGACTTCGGATGGACCCTGTCGTCCCCGGACCCGGAGAGACTCTGGCGAGACTTCTACTCGGTCCGGTGGGCGGGGACGCTCACGTCACCGGTCTCAGGTCCCGTGCGGCTGGGCGTGGACGGGAACGACGGCTATCGCCTCTACCTGGACGGAAAGCTGCTCATCGACGACTGGACGAAGGCGAGTCACCGGCTCCTGACGGCCGAGGTCGATCTGGAGAAGGGACGGGAGTACCCAATCCGGCTCGAGTACGCCGAGCCCACGGGAGACACGAAGTTCAAGCTGGTGTGGGACATTGGCGTGCCGCGAAACGGAGGCGCGCAGATAGAGGAGGCAGTCGACCTCGCCTCACGGTGCGAAGCCGCCGTCGTAGCGGTCGGTATCGAGGAAGGCGAGTTCCGCGACAGGGCCTCGCTCGCGTTGCCGGGACGCCAGGAAGAGCTTATCAAGAGGGTCGCCGCGCTCGGCAAGCCGGTCGTCGTCGTGCTCGTTGGCGGGAGCGCGGTGACGATGACGGACTGGCTGGACGATGTGCCCGCTGTCCTCATGGCCTGGTATCCGGGGGAGGAGGGCGGCCGCGCCCTCGCCGAGATCCTGTTCGGCGACGATGGCCCGGCCGGACGGCTGCCCATCGGTTTCCCGATGTCCGAAGGCCAGCTGCCCTTCGTCTACAACCACAAGCCAACCGGGCGCGGCAACGACTACCTGGATATCACCGGGCAGCCACGCTTTCCTTTCGGGTATGGGCTGTCGTACACGAGCTTCGAGTACTCGGGTCTGCGCGTAGAGGCTGCCGAGATCGAGCCCGGGGAGTCCGCAGTCGCCACGTTCACTCTGACCAACACCGGCGAGCGTGAGGGTGACGAGGTCGCGCAGCTGTACGTCCGTGACCTGCTCGCATCGGTCGCCCGGCCTGTCATGAGCCTCGCGGGATTCGAGCGGGTTCATCTCCGACCGGGGGAGAGCCGGGAAGTGAGTCTGCCCATCACGGCCGATGCCCTCTCAATGCTCGACCAGAATCTCGAGAAGCGCATCGAGCCGGGGTACTTCCGCATCATGGTCGGCGGGTCGTCGAGGGACATCAGGCTCAAGGGCCTAGAGTGGGTTCGTCGGGCCTCCCAGTGACAGGATGACAGAGGCGTTTCCCCTGTCCGCCCAGCCTACCGCGACGTACACCGGACCCAGCACGGAGTCGGCGCCCACGAAGACGGAGCCGCCGACGCGAAGATCCTCAAATGTGATGTCATCCATGTTGCGCCACACGTTCCCGACCTCGATGGAGGCGCCCGCGTAGATACCGGCTCCGATTGCGACAGGCAGCTTAGATATCTCATTCATGTATATGAGGTCGACGAGCCCGAAGTTGGGTCCGCGAATCTGGCCGGGTTCCAGTCCGGACAGGGAGAGGAACCCTCCCAACTCGAACTCGTCGTAGGCCGGCAGATCCGAATCGAAGCTAGAGCCGGCGGCGCACGCTGCCGTGACCGTTTGGCGCCCGAACGTCAACGCGCCGCGGCCTTCCGCCCGCACTCGGTGAAACGAGGATGCGGAGCCGAACCTCTCACGGTGGAAGACGCCGTCGACCATCAGCAAACCTCCCGACGTTGCGAACGACGTGGCGTCCATCCCGTCGAACGTGAGACGCGCGGTCCATCCGCCTGTTCCGTGGTCCGTCCCGGCCTCGGCCGGTCCCAAACGGGGGCCGGTCGATACGTGACCCCGGAACGCGCCTACGCGCACCTCTCCGTAGGTCCCGAACTGCATCCCCGCGTGAACTGAGGCCTCCTGCGTTCTGACGCGATACACGGATTCCACGTCTTGCTCTGTCGTCACCTTGGCGTCGCGTCGTTCAAGGCGGACCTGCGGGTTCACGAACAGAACACCCCCGTAGTCCAGGGGCTGATACAACCCCGTCCGGATCTCGTTCACGCTGCCCAGGCTGGTTCGCGTTGTCCATTCCGCACCGAGCTTGTTGATGCGGGCCGTCCTCAGATACGTGTGGAAGTCGTTCTTGCTGCTTCCCCGGAAGTCGGCGGAGATGTTCAGTCCCAGACGAAGGTAGGTCGGGCCCCAGCTCTTGTCCTCTGCCTTGATGACGAGAACGTGCCGCCGGCCTTCCTTCATGATGTCGAAGCCGACCGATTCGAAGTCACCCAGGTCGTAGATCCGATCGAGGTCCCTACTGAGCACCTTCACGTCTAGTGGCGCTCCAGCCTTCGTGTTCATGGTGCGCTCGATGATCCGGTGCGATACGCGGCTCGTTCCGGTAACTCGGACCTCATCTATGGTGAGGCTCTTCTCCGGACACTCGGTGCCGCATCGCAGCTCCTGAAGATACCTGTCGTAGGCCTCCTCGCCGATGGTGTAGGCGGAGAGCTCGGCGGAGCGCGCGCGGGCCGCGGTGTCCCCCTTGGCTATGGCCTCGCCGGAGAAGCCGAAATCCACGGTCGACATCTTCCCGAGTTCCGGAACGATGAGCACGTCACCGCTCGTCAGAGTCTTGATTGCCGCCAGAGTGTTCTGCCGCGTCATGATACCGATGTTCCTGCTGTAGACGGCGATGACCGAGTCGTGCTCCCAGTCTCCGCTCACAGAGGAGACGTCGACGGCGATGATCACGTCGGCCCCCAGGTCTCTCGCCACGTCGACGGGCAGGTTCCGCACCACTCCGCCGTCGACGAGGAGCCGTCCGTCTAGCTCGACGGGGGAGAACGCGCCGGCCACGGACATGCTGGCGCGCATCGCATCGCCAAGGCTGCCGTCGGAGAGCACGACCATCTCTCCCGTATCCAGATCGCAGGCCACCGAACGGAAGGGGATGGGAAGGTCGTCGAAGCTGTCCGCATCGACCGTGCTGAGCGTCAGTGTCTGGAGAAGGCGTGTGATCTTCCATCCGGAGACAAGGCCGGCCGGAAGCTTGAGTCCATCCGGTCGGACCCCGAACTCAACGGCGAAGAGACCGTCGTTGTCTTCCTGCTTTCGAGGGAAAGAGAGCGCGTCTCGCGTCGGGGCGTCGTCGAGGAGTTCGTTCCAGTCGACCGTGGTGAGGAGTTGCTCGATCCGGTCGGGCGAGATCCCGGAGGCGTACAGGCCGCCGACGATGGACCCCATGCTCGTGCCGACCACGCAGTGCAACGGAATGCGCATCTCCTCCAGGACCTTGAGAACGCCGACGTGCGCGGCCCCCCGCGCGCCGCCGCCCCCGAGGACGAGTCCGATCCGAGGTCGCGCATCGTCCGCTTCCGCCTGAGACGCAGACGCAAGGGCGAAGACGAGCAGGCAGGAGAGAGCGACGCCACGAGTGACCACCGCTCCCGCACGTTGGAATCTGTCTTCGGCTGTCTTCACGCGCGCCCTCGGCTGAAGCCCACGGCAGCGAGGCCGGATGCCTTGGATCCGTCTCCGGTCTGTCTAGCGGGAGATTAGCCTATCCACCGCCGTGGCGCCAGTGAACACGCTCACGGCGACTCCCGGATCGTGGCTGAGGCCCTTGGAGATTGGTCCGCTGGGTCGTGATCGAGGCGTGACCGGCCGTACCCGCACCCGTGACCGTGGTGGAGCCTGGCCTTGGCAGTGGACGCCTGGCCCCCGGAGTGGCACAATCATCGATGGCCACTGAGGAGCGGAATTGGAGGCCGACCATGCGAGTCCTGATACTCACTGCCTGCATGTTGTCCTGTCCCTGCATCTACGCCCTTGCTGAGACCTACGTGATCTCTCCCGATGGCAGCGGTGACTTCCGGACGATCCAGTCCGCCATCGATGCCGCGACCGACGGGGACATCATCGCTCTGACCGGCGGCACGTTCACAGGCGACGGGAACAGGGACATCGACTATCTCGGCAAGGCGATCACCGTCCAATCGCAGGGCGGGACTCCAGAGTCATGCGTGATCGATTGCGAAGGGAGCGCAGCGGATCCTCACTGCGGGTTCCACTTCCGAAAGGGCGAGCAGGTTGAGTCCGTGCTCGCGGGAGTGACGGTTCGGGGCGGGTGGGCCGTCTACCCCGACTTCGGCGGGGCCGTTCGCTGCGAGGGCGGTAGCTCTCCGACCGTCGTGTCGTGCATCTTCTCCGGGAACGGTGGTAGCGCCGTCGGGTGCTACGCGGGCACCTTCCTTCCCATCTCGGGCTGCAGCTTCGTGGGAAATCAAGGGTCGTGCGGCGGAGCAATGTACGCCGACCGCAGTTCGCTCACGATCTATCGCTGCCGGTTCGTCGAGAACGAGGCCGATGGGGATGGCGGGGCGATATTCGCCTACGCCACCCTCGCGAAGATCATGGATTCCGAGTTCATCGGGAACGCATCCAGCTCCGCGGCGGCAGCGGTCTTCCGCGACGGGAGCGTGGGCTACGTGCTCGGTTGCCTCTTCGAAGACAACGTGTCGTCCTCTTCCGGGGGAGCTCTCACCTTCTGGATCTCCGGTTCGAATCTCGTCGATTGGTGCACTTTCGTCGGCAATGTCGCGGGGCACGAGGCGGCCGCGCTCTGGTCCGAGAAGGTCAGCTCTACCCACGTGCGGAACTGCACGTTCTGGGGCAACGCGTCCCCTGACGGGACCGTGCTCGCCGGCAACTACCGGTTCACCATGTCGAACACCGTCGTGGCCTTCAGCACGCAGGGTCCCGGGGTCGCCTCCTACGAGGACTACGCCGAGCTCACGTGCTGCGACATCTTCGGCAACGCCGGTGGCGACTGGGTGGGGACCATCGTCGACCAGTACGGCGTGGACGGCAACGTCTCCAGGGACCCGCTCTTCTGCGATCCAAAGAACGGGGACTTCCAGCTTGACGCCGCATCCCCGTGCTCGCCGTTCTCTCCTGCGAATCCTGAGTGCGACCTCATCGGGGCATGGCCGGTGGGTTGCGGCGAGACACCGGTGACGCCAACAACGTGGGGCGCGATCAAGGCTCTCTACCACTAGTCGCATCACCGCCGGAGTCAGGCCGGCGCTTGTCAAGGCGCCGGTGCCGCGGCCGCGCGACGTCATCAGCGACCAGCGCCATTGCGCGGGTGCCCTGAGATAGGGGCTGCAGCAAGGCTGGAAAGGTGTATGCTGGAAGTGTGAGCCGGCAGAGCGGATCAGTCAGGAAGGAGGCAGACATGGGCGATTGACCTGAGCAGATTCTGGACCCTCCGTAGCAAAGGGACGCCCCCCGCAGCAGATGCACGCCCCCCCCCCGAAGCAGTGCTCGATCAGCATCGACAAGGGGGTTAGCAATATGTCAAGTCATTCCCTGACCGCTGAACAGCGGTTCGAAGCAGGCCATCCCGGCCGCCTGTGGTGGGGCCTCCTGGGCGCCGTGATCATCCACCTGGCGCTCGTTCTCATTCTCCCTCATCCTCACTTCCAGCCGTACCAGTTGGCCGAGCAGACCATGATGCGCGTCGTGGACGCGCCATCGGCGATTGTCATCCCCCCGCCGCCCAAGGAGATTCCCAAGCACGACGTCGTCACCGCCATAGCACCGAGCACAGATGCAGACCCGAATGCGACCATTCCCTCGACCGTGCCGGATCTCAGAGCTCCGTCTGTCGAACCGGTTGCCGAAAGCCATCACCCCTTCTTCGACGTCTTTGACGAACGGCCCGTGGTGATCAAGCAGGTCTATCCGGTGTATCCGGAGCTGGCCCGGCAGGCGGAGCTGGAGGGCGTCGTTGTGCTCAAGGTGGGAATCGACGAATTCGGTCAGGTCAAGGAGGCGCTGGTTCTTGAGTCGGTGCGCGGTCTGGATGAAGCCGCTCTGGACGCGATCTACCAGTGGCGGTTCCGGCCGGGCAAACAGAGCGATGTGCCTGTACCAGTCTGGATCGTTGTTCCGTTCAGGTTCAGCCTGCACGGCTGATGCCCCCGTTCGTGAGCCTCCACACCAATCCACGACGCGATGGGGGAGCGGCCGGCTGCGGGGTGGCTTCTGTGCCGAGGAATGGCAGGAGACCTCCATTGGCAGTAGCTTGGCACCCGAACAGCGTGTACTGTCGACGCCGTCGAAGCAGGCACTCCATGGAGGTCTGGAACCGATGGTACGAGCCATGAAGCAGCGGCCACGTCGCGTCGCGTTTGTTGGCAGCAGCCTGCCCCGCAAGTGCGGAATCGCCACGTTCACCGGGGACCTCTGCGACGCGCTGGAGGTGATGGACCCGGCGGCGGAGTTCTTTCAGGTGGCCGTGACCGACGCGGAGCCTGGGTACGCCTACGGGCCGCGAGTGCACTTCGAGGTTCCGGAGAAGGAGGTTGCCGCATACCGGCGCGCGGCCGACTTCCTGAACCTGAGCGGCGTCGAGGTGGTGAACCTCCAGCACGAGTTCGGCCTCTTCGGCGGGCCGGCCGGCAGCCATGTCCTCGCGATGGTGCGAGATCTGCGAATGCCGGTGGTCACCACCCTGCACACGATCCTAGACAACCCCGACCAGTCTCAGCGCAAAGTGATGGACGAGCTTGCCTCGCTTTCCGACCGACTGGTGGTGATGAGCCACCGCGGCGAGCGGTACCTGCGCGAGATCTACGGCGTCCCATCAGAGAAGATCGACTTCATCCCACACGGCATTCCCGACGTGCCATTCGTTGACCCCAACTTCTACAAGGACAAGTTCGAGGTCGAGGGCAAGATGGTGATGCTGACCTTCGGGCTGCTCTCGGCGAGCAAGGGCATCGCGAACGTGATCGAAGCGCTGCCGGCCATCCTCGCCAGGAACCCCAACGTCGTCTATCTCGTGGTCGGCGCCACCCACCCGCACGTGCTCCGCAACGAGGGGGAGTCCTACAGGCTCGGGATCGAGCGGCTGGTCCACGACCGCGGCGTGGAGTCGAACGTCGTATTCCACAATCGTTTCGTGAGCTATCAGGAGCTGGTCGAGTTCCTCGGAGCCGCCGACATCTACATCACCCCGTACATCAACGAGGCCCAGATCACATCGGGTACTCTGGCCTACGCCGTCGGCACCGGCAAGGCGACGATCTCCACGCCCTACTGGTACGCGCAAGAGCTGCTGGATGACGGCTGCGGCGTTCTGGTTCCATTCAACGATCCGGAGGCCATCGCCGACAAGGTGGTGGAGCTGCTCGACGACGAGCCCGCCCGTCACGCCATGCGCAAGCGGGCCTACGTGCGCGGTCGTGAGATGATCTGGCCGGAGGTCGCCAAGCAGTACGCGCGGAGCTACAAGCAGGCCATGACCCGGCACAAGCGCCCGGCTGCTCCGGATGGGATCTTCGTCACCATGAACAAGCGGCCCCGCGAACTGCCGCGCATGAAGCTCGACCATCTCCGTCGCTTGACCGATGGCACCGGCGTTTTCCAGCACGCTATCTTCGCCGTCCCCGACTTCAGCAAGGGCTACACAACCGACGACAATGCCCGAGCGCTGATTCTCAGCGTGCTCCTCGAGGAGTTCGAGGACGAGCTCTGCTCCATTGCAAGGGAGCTGGCCCCTCGCTACATGGCCTCCCTGTGGTACGCTTTCGACCCCGCTTCCTGCCGCTTCCGGAATCTCCTGTCCTACGAGCGCACATGGAGCGAGGGGGAGCTTTCCGAGGACGCGCACGCCCGGGCCATGTGGGCTCTGGGAACCGTGCTGGGTCGCTCCAACAACGAGGGCCTGCGCGGGCCGGCGGGGAACCTCTTCGAGCGCGCGCTGCGCGTGGCCCTTGACGCAACATCCCCCCGCGCATGGGCCTTCTCTCTCTTGGCCATTCACGAATACCTGCGGAGATTCTCCGGAGACCGCGGCGTCCAACTGGCCCGTGAGACTCTCGCCGACCGGCTGCTGGACATCTATCGCCGGGCCGGCGGCCCGGAGTGGTCCTGGTTCGAAGAGGTAGTCAGCTACGACAACGCCACGCTGCCACACGCCCTGCTGCTCTGCGGCCGTTGGATGACGGACCGCCCCGAGATGACCGATGTGGGACTCGAGTCTCTCGACTGGCTGGTCCGACTGCAGCGGCCTGGCGGGGGGCACTTCGTGCCTGTCGGTTCAAACGGCTTCTACCGCCGCGGCGGACCCCGCGCCCGATTCGACCAGCAGCCACTGGAGGCCTACGCCACGGTCTCCGCCTGCCTGGAGGCGCACAGGCTGACCGGCGACGCGCGCTGGCGGAAGGAGGCCCAGGTGGCCTTTGACTGGTTCCTGGGCAGCAACGACGTTGGACGACCTCTGTACGACGCCCGCAACGGCGGTTGCTGCGACGGCCTGCACTCTGACCGGGTCAACCAGAACCAGGGGGCGGAATCCACGCTGGCCTTTCTGCTCTCACTTGTCGAGATGCGCCTGGCCGAGAACATCATCCAGAAGACGGAGGTCTCATGAACCTTGACGCAAACCGCGCCCTGCTGGTCCGCAACGAGCACAATCCGATACTCACGGCCAGCGACTGGCCGTATCCTGCCAACACCGTCTTCAACCCCGGCGCTGTGCTTCTACCTGACGGGACCACACTGCTGCTCTGCCGCGTGGAGGACCACCGCGGGCACTCGCATCTGTGTGCGGCGCGCTCGGCCAACGGCATCGACGGCTGGCTCATCGACCCGGTGCCGACCATGGCTCCGGACCCGAAGAAGCGTCCCGAAGAACTCTGGGGCGTCGAGGATCCACGCATCACGTACGTGCCGGAACTGGGCCGCTACGCGGTGCTCTACACATCTTACGCGGAGAGCGGTCCAGGCGTGTCGTTGGCGTTGACCACGGACTTCCGCGCGTTCGAGCACCTCGGCATGATCGTTCCCCCGGAGGACAAGGACGCGGCGCTCTTCCCTTGCCGCATCGGCGACCGCTGGGCACTGATACACCGGCCGGTGAGCGCTATAGGCGCGCACATCTGGATTTCCTACTCGCCTGACCTGCGCCACTGGGGCAGCCACAAGATGATCCTCCCGGCGCGCCGGGGCGCATGGTGGGACGCCGGCAAGGTGGGGCTCTCGACCCCGCCCATCGAGACCGAGCGTGGGTGGCTTCTGTTCTATCATGGCGCGCGGATGACCGCAGCTGGGTGTATCTACCGCGTGGGCGCGGCGCTCATGGACCTCAAGATCCCCGATCGCTGCCTGCTGCGCAGCGACGAGTGGCTCTTCGGTCCCGAAGCGGATTATGAGTGCACCGGCGACGTGGACAAGGTCGTCTTTCCCTGCGGCCACACAATCGCGCCCGACGGCGACACCGTGCGGCTCTACTACGGTGCGGCCGACACCAGCATCGCCATGGCCACCGGCAGCATCCGCTCCATCCTCGCGTGGCTGGACCGCACGGGGCGTCCGCCCGGTGACTCGAGGTAGTCGCGCGGCGTTCCTGAAGTGGTCCCCGGTCCGCGAGAGGTCGCTTGGTTCGAAGGATCCCGCGTGAGGCGGTTCATTTTGGTAGCGGGGGCCGCTACGACGTCCAACAGAGGATCCTCAATGCGGAGTCGGAGGTGATCGAGGTGAGGTTCAGGGTCAGGGGTGGCACTCTGGAGACCGTTGTGGCTTGACCGTCGTCACGTGGTGTCGCCCCGGCGCCTGGACTGCAGCAGGTAGCGGCGGGCCGCGAGCGCGGCCTTTGCCCCTTCACCTGACGCGATGATGATCCTCTTCCCGAAGGCGTTCGTGACATCGCCGGCCGCAAAGAGACCCGGGCAGTCCGTCGAGCAGTCCGAGGCGACCGCGATCTCACGGCCGTCCGTGAGCGTCGCGAGGTCGGCGACGAGAGAGGAGTTGGGAGCAAGCCCGATGCTCACGAAGACGCCCTTGACCGGAAGCTCGGCGGCGTCGGGTTCGCCTTGTTTGCGGATCCTAATCCCGGAGACGGCCGCTTCACCCAGTATCTCCTCCACCCTGTGGTGCCTGTAGACCGTGACGCTCTTCAATCCCAGCACGCGTTCGGCGATCGACGGATCCGCGGTCACGTCTCCGCGACAGATGACGCTGATGCTGCGGACGGCCGGGCGGAGCGTCTCGACCGCCTGCATCGCGGAGTTTCCCCCACCGACCACGGCGACATGCTCCCCCTCCACGAACGACACGTCCTGGACGTTCCCGTAGAAGACGCCCCGCCTCTGGAACTCCTCTTCACCGGGGACACCGAGTCGCCGCCGCGTCATCCCGGTGGCCACGATCAACGCCTGTGCCGAGTAGTGCCGAAGGTCGGAGACGGTCACTTCGAACCGCCCGTCGGTTCTTCGAACCGTTTCCGCCTCAGTGAGCCTGTGGTCCACGTAGTGCGAGTCCAGCAACTGCCTCTCGAACTTCTCGATCAGTTCAGGACCTGTTATGAAGTCGTATCCCATGTAGTTCTCGATCTTCGTGCTGTCGATGGCTTGCCCGCCGAGGTTCTGAGCGACCACGAACGTGTCGATCTTGAGCATCGACGCGTAGACGGCAGCGGTCAGCCCGGCCGGACCTCCGCCTATCACGATGAGCCCGTACTCGCACCGTCCCTTCCCGCACTCCTGCTGCTCGATGAAGCGATCCCGGCAACCCTCTGAGCAGAAGTAGTACGTCTCGCCGTCGACCTCGTGGGTGAACGCCTCCTCCGCGTCGACCTCCATCCCGCAGACCGGGTCAATCTTCTTCATGGTTCTCTCCAGTCACTCTGTTTCCTATCCTCCGGTGTTGCGCCCAGGCCCGAGTCCGCACCATTGTCTCGCGGTTCTCCAAGTGGCCCGTACTGGAATCGGGCGAAGCCGCCACTTGGGGAGCACGCCCGCGCACTGGGTCTACGGCAGGTTGCGGTTCTTCGCCGCAATCGTCCCGGAGCACGCTGCTCCTGCTCTTTGGATGCCCGGGCCTCTCGTGCGTTGTGCAGTGTCGGAGCCCTTGTCAGCTGCATTCCCCCTCCATAGCGGTACAGCTGCACGGGAGAGGTGCTGAGATGCACTCCGCGGGTGAACCGCGCGGGTGGTTCCTATATCGCGCATGTTCTCAGATTATAGATGGGCAGAATCGGTCCATCTGGCCAGGTCAGCCATGAGTGACCGGGCGGCACGAGTAATGCATTTACAGGGTCCGGCTCAATTGGTACTTTGACTCGCGGTCACCGCCCGCGCGTCGCAAGTGGGCGGTGCCGGCGCTACGTGCTCACGAATGATCCACAGTATGCTGATCGCGCATCAGCGCACCGTCGATCGGCACAGCGTGCTGCGCGGTCGTCGGGACCGTAGCCGGAGCTGGTGTCGGGGGTAGTCGGGAAGAGAGGAAGCTGACAGCATGCGGGACAGCCACGAGAGTGTCACGTCCAGCGGCGTTCTGAAGCTGTACGTCGCGGGACGGACACCTCAGAGCGAGAGGGCGGTGAGAGTCATCCGAGGTCTATGCGACGAGGAGCTTGCCGGTGAGTTCGAGCTCATCGTCATTGATGTTCTCGAGGACCCACAGGCGGCCGAGGATGGGAGGGTTCTGGCGACACCGACACTGATCAAGCAATCGCCACCGCCGATGCGACGCATCATCGGGGACCTGTCGAATCGCGCTAAGGTCTTGGAGAATCTCGGTGTTGCTATCGTTGAGCAGCCGAAGCTCGAAGGAGGTGCGTCATGACGCAAGTGAGGACGTCACTCGAGAGAGTGCGGACCGGCATTCCCGGCTTCGACGCCATCGCCAATGGCGGACTGCCGAGGGGACGGACCACGCTGGTCGCGGGGCCAACCGGCAGCGGCAAGACCATCTTCTCCAGCCACTTCTTGGCTGAAGGCGTCACCCGCGCGGATGAGCCTGCCGTCTTTGTCACATTCGAAGAGCTGCCCGCGGACATTCGGCAGAACCTGTCGACTTTCGGGTGGGATGTTGCTCGCTGGGAAGAAGAGGGTCGGTGGGCGTTCGTCGATGCCACGGCTCACCCGGAAGAGGAATCAGTGCTGGTCGGGGACTACGATTTCAGGTCGATGATGGCGCGGATCGAGCACGCCATTCGCAAGGTGGGCGCGAGGCGCGTCTGCATCGACTCGTTCGGAGCGCTCATCATGCGGTTCGAGAATCCGTCCCTCGTCAGCAGGCAGTTCCTGAAGGTGTCAGCCGCTCTCCGGGCACTCGACGTGACCGCCATCCTAACCGCAGAGCCGCTCGAGGACCACGTCGAGATCTCCCTTCACGGCATCGAGCAGTTCATGGCGGACAACATCGTCATCCTGAGGAACGAGCTCGAGCATGAGAGGCGCCGCCGCACGGTTGAGGTACTGAAGATGCGCGGTTCCACCCACAGGAAGGGGGAGTTCGCCTTCACGGTGGTTCCGGGAGAGGGTCTGCACGTGCTTCCAGTCCCCATGTGTAGCCTGGATCACACGAGTTCCACGTCCAGGGTCGACTTCGGGAACGCGGCGCTCAACACGATGTGTGGAGGTGGTGTCTACCGCGATTCGTCCATTCTGGTGTCGGGCGCGACGGGGACAGGCAAGACGCTCATGGCGACCGAGTTCCTCCGTGGAGCAACCGCCGCTGGGGAACGCTCCATCCTGTTCGCGTTTGAGGAGAGCCGAGAACAGCTCGCACGGAACGCCGTAGGATGGGGCATCGATCTCGCGGAGATGGAGAGCGTAGGAAGCGTCAAGGTCGTGTGCTCGTATCCGGAGGCCCTCTCGCTGGAGGATCACCTGGTCTCCATCAAGGCTGAAGTGGACGCGTTCAAGCCCGATCGCATTGCGATTGACAGCCTGTCCGCGCTGGAGCGCAGCTCTGTCGGTCGGGGATACCGGGACTTCTTCCTCGGCGTGAATTCCTTCTTCAAACAGCGCCAGATTACCGTTCTCTGCACTGCCACGACTCCAGCGCTTCTTGGCGCCCCCACCATCATTGAGTCTCACATCTCCACACTCACCGACTTGATCATCCTGCTCCGGTACGTCGAGATTCGCGGGGAGATGCACCGAGGGATCGCGATTCTGAAGATGCGGGGATCCGAGCACGAGAAGTCCATCCGTGAGTACACGATTGGCGCCCAGGGTATGCGCATCGGACTCCCGTTCCATGACGTTGTCGGGATCCTCTCAGGGCATCCGGCAAGTCTCAGTACCGACAATGCGACACAGCGCTGACCAGCGCGACGTTCAGAGGGCCGGAAGGGGACGCTCATAGAGAGCGTGGGCCAGTGAGTCATGCGAGTAGAAGAGAGGTCAGACCACCTGCGAGATGGATCAGGTCGTGGCGCCGAGCGGAAGGCACTGCCTGCCGATGGTGCGGTGGACGTAGGTCAATCCGGAGCCGGCCTCCGGCCTGGGAACCGTGCGGAGCAGGGCAGCAAGGAGTCCATCGAGGAGTCGAGGGACTGCTTGGCGGCCCTGTTTGAGCAGGCGCCCGATGCGCATCTCCTGTTCGACGAGAACGGCCTCCTTGTGCTTGTGAACCAGGCGGCCGGGGAGCTGCTCGGACTTGACACGCAGCGCATCCTCGGACGAGGCCTGCTGGATCTCGGGATCGTCCCGCAGAGCGAGATGACGCGTTTCGTGGAACTCCTGTCAAACCTGTCCGACGGCTCGGAGCAAGTCCCCGCCGAATTCGCCATGCGACGAGGAGACGGCAGCAGAGTCGAGGTGGAGATCGCATCCTCTGCCATCAGCATCCAGGGTGGGAATCTTGCCTTGCTGACCGTCAGGGACATCACAGATCGCAAGCGGATGGAGAGCGCCCTCCGCACTGCTGAGGAGCGCCAGCGGGTCGCCAATGAGCTGTCGCCGGGCTTTGCCTGTTCGCAGGCTGTCGAGAAGGACGGCCGGCTCTCGTACAGGTGGACGACGGAAGCTGCGGAGCGGATCAGCGGCTTCGCAGCGGGGGAGATCGCTTCTCGGGGCGGGTGGCATCACCTCATCCATCCTGACGATCTGGCAACGGCATCCTCACAGCTGCTTAGCGTGCTTCGTGGGAACGCGGTCGAGTACGAGTACCGAATCGTGACCAAGGGCGGTGAGCTGCGCCGGATACGCGAGCGGGCTCGTCCTGTGCGAAGCGAAGAGGACGGGCACGTGACGCGCATCGAGAGGGCCGTCTGGGACGTTACCGAGCAGTGGGGCGCAGCTCTGTCTCTGACCCAAGAGGCTGAGAGATGGCAGCGCGTGCTCGACGGCATCCCGGACGCTGTGCTGATCGTGAACGACGAGTACGAGGTGACTCATGCGAACCGCGCGGCTCGAGAGATCTATGGGTGTGAGGATCCGGTTGGAGCGCGGTGCTACGAAGTCGTCCACGGGGCAAGCAAGCCTCCTCCCGAGTGCCCCACCCGATGGGCGAAGTGCACGGGTGAGCGGGCGCACTGTGAGATGCAGGAGCCGACGCTGGGCGAACGCTGGTTCGACGTCTCGGTCGAGCCCGTCAAAGATGACCCGCCCGCAGGCCTTCACTTCGTGCGCGTCGCTCGAGAGAGAACCGGTCGCAAGCTGGCAGAGGAGGCGCTGGCGGCCACGCAGGACAATTTTCACAACATCGTGGAGATCACTGCGGACGGTGTCGTGATCATTGACGAAGAGGGCGTCGTGCGGTTCGCCAACCGTGCGGCCGAGGTTCTCTTCGGGCGCACCGGGGAAGAATTGGTCGGCTGTCCGTTGGGCTTTCCGCTCGTGACAGGGGACACGGCCGAGGTGGACATCGTACGCAAGTATGGAGGGCACGGCACCGGGGAGATGCGGTCGGTCCCGACCGTGTGGGCTGGGGCGCCTGCGCACCTGGTGTCCATTCGCGACGTAAGCGAGCACAAGCGTACGTTGGCCGAGCTGGACGACGCTCGGCAGCGCCAGCTCAAGATCAAGGACCAGTTTCTCTCCAACGTGTCGCACGAACTGCGTTCGCCCCTGACGGTCGTGCGCCAGTTCACCACGATCGTGCTCGACGGGTTGGCTGGAGAGCTGAATCCTGAGCAGCGCGAGTACCTTGAGATCGCATTGAGGAATGCCGACGAGCTACGGAGCATGATCGAGGAGCTGCTGGAGGCCACGCGGACGGAGAGCGGTCGCACTGTCGTGGAATGTCACCAGGTGCGACTGGCGGGTCTGATCACGCAATCAGTCGCGAATCTCCAGGGGACGGCCGCCGCGAAGCGGATCACACTGTCAGTGGACGTCTCATCGCAGTTGCCGACGGCCATTGGGGACTCGGCCCGCATCCGGGAGGTCCTCTCGAATCTCCTGGAGAACGCTATCAAGTTCACCCTCGAAGGCGGGGACGTCGCCGTCCGGGCCTGCGCCTCGGAGAAGTTCCCTGGGTTCGTATGCGTCTCCGTGGCGGACACAGGCCCGGGAATCCACCCCGACGATAGGGAGAGGATCTTCGAGCAGCTCTATCAGGCGAACCCGGATGCGGAGGGCGGACGCAAGGGCATAGGGCTCGGCCTGTACATCTGCCGGGAGCTGATCTCCCTACAGGGCGGACGAATCTGGGTCGAGAGCGAGGTCGGTGATGGCAGCACCTTCTACTTCACGATCCCCATGTACTCCCTGGCCAAGCACCTCGCGCCCGTGCTGACGTATAGGAACCTGAGAAGAGGCTCCGTTTCGATCGTGCGAGTGTCCGTGCTACATGAGCGGGGCCGGCCACTCACGCGGGCAGATGCGAAGGCCATGCGCGGCGTGCGGGAGATCGTTCGCAGCTGCAGCCTCCCCGACGCCGACGTGCTCCTGCCGAGCGCCGTTCGTTCGAGAGATGAGGAGACCATCCTCATGGTGTCGTGCAGCGACCAGCAGGGCTCGGAGTTGCTGGCCCGGAGGATTGAAGAGCAGCTTGCTCAATTCCCCGAGCTTGAGAAGGCTGAGCTGTCTGTGCTCGTGTCGTCCAATGCCATCGAGTTCCCACCTCCAGATGGAGATTCGGGATCGGAGGACGAAGCTGCATGTACTGCGGCTGTAGTTGACTTGGTGCAACGGGAACTGACAAGGCTTTTGGATGAGGGAGAGGAGCGTCGACGTGATGAGACCGAGCAGGATACTGGTGATCGACGACGACTCTGACCTGCGTCGAGGACTTCATGTGCTGCTGAGGGCGAATGGGTACGAGGTCGTCTTCGCGGCCGATGGTCTCTCGAGCATCAGCGTCGCCCGCAAGGAGCAGCCGGATGCCATCATCCTTGATCTCGGCCTGCCCGCCGGCGACGGCTATGATGTCATGAGGCGGCTTAAGGCCATGGTCCCGCTGTCCCACATTCCCATTGTTGTCCTCACGGCTAAGGATGCCGCGACGAACCGGGAGCTGGCGCTCAATTCGGGGGCGAGCCACTTCGTAGAGAAGCCGTTCGAGAACGAGAATCTGCTGGCCTGTGTCCGGGAGGCGCTCGGCGAAACACAGACTCCCTAGACCCCGTAGCGGGCGACAGGCGGCGGTCTGGCGATCGTTCGTGGCATCACGACGCGTCCCGCGGGCGGACGCGGACGGCCGACGTCACCCAGGGCGCTCTGTGAACGCACCCCCGGAGCCTATGCACCGGGGGTGTTCCTTTTGGGGGCCAGGCCTGCGAGTGGCCGCCCCGTCCTATTCCAACCCGCCACGTTACTGACTATCCGCCCTGGTATGATTCTTGCCCTCTTACAGATCTTGCCCTCTTGAGAGGGGTCCCCACGAAGGAGAGCCAACCCTTGCGAACTCGAAGCGCGGCAACGACCACCTTTGAGAAGAACCCGCAGTTCCCGCTGCACCTCGTGCTGGTGGTCGTGGCGGCCACGTTCGCCATCGCGCTCTGGAGCGGTTGGGTCGGGCAGAAACACATCGTCGCGACTTCCGCCGAGACCCGTCTAGCCGTGAGCGTGTCCGTGCAAGCCGCGCGCATCCGACACCTGGATGAGGTGCTGACGATGTCGGCCCGCATGGCCGCCGCGACGGGTGATGAGGTGTGGATAGATCGCTACCGGCGGTTCGAGCCGGAGTTGAGCGCGCTCATTGCGGGTGCCAAGCTCTCGACGCCCGTGACCGATCGGATCGGCGGCGCCTCCGTGACGGAGAAGGCAAACGATGCACTCGTGAACATGGAGGAGGCGTCGTTCGAGCTGGTCCGGCAGGGGAGGAAGGAAGAAGCGCTGGCTCTCCTGACCTCGCCCGAGTACGAACGCCAGAAGCAGATCTATGCCGCGGGGACGGATGCTCTCCTCCAAGAGATCGAAGTCCTGGAGAAGAACGACCTGGCCAATCACGAGCGACATTTCCGGGGCCTCCTCGTGTCACAGTGGGCGACCTCGGCGTTCATCCTCGTGCTCTGGCTTCTCATTATGTGGAGGATCTCATCGGCGTGGCGGGACAAGGCCCGGCGAGAGAGTGCCATCGCGGACGCGCTGAAAGAGAGTGAAGAGCGCCATCGCACGCTCTTTGAGAGCGCCGCGGACGGCATCATGACGCTGGCACCTCCCTCGTGGCGGTTCGCGTCCGGGAACGCGGCGGCCATGGAGATGTTCGGCGTGAAGAGCGAGGAGGAGTTGATATCGCTCGCACCCGAGGACTACTCTCCCGAGTTTCAGCCGGACGGGCGATCCTCGGCCGAGAAGGTCAAGGACATGGGCGAGATTGCCTTGCGTGAGGGTTCTCACGCGTTCGAGTGGACGCACAGGCGAGCGAACGGCGAGGAGTTCCCTGTCTTGGTTCACCTTGCCCGTATGGTGGTCGGGGGACGGACACTTCTCCAGTCGAGGGTGCACGACATCACCGCGAGAAGGACGGCCGAGGAGGCGCTGAAGGGCGAGGCCGCAAAGCTGTCGGCCATGATCTCCGGCATGGAAGAGGGCATCGTCTTCGCCAACGCGGATAACATTGTCGTGGAGGTCAACGACTACCTGTGCCGCTTCGTGGGCAGACCGCGAGCGGAGATCATTGGAAGACGCATCGAAGATCTCCATCAGGGCGCCGTGCTCGACACGATCATCGGTCACATCAGCCGCTTCCGTGGAACCAGTGACTGTGCTCCCTACGTCCTCCAGCGGCCTTTGGGGGAGGCTGAAGTCATCCTGCGGACGCAGCCCATCTACAGGGATAGCGTGTACGACGGCGTGCTCCTGAATGTTGTGGACGTGACGGAACTGGTGCGGGCTCGCCGCGACGCCGACGCCGCCAGCGCGGCCAAGAGCGACTTCCTGGCCAACATGAGCCACGAGATCCGCACGCCCATGACAGCGATTCTCGGGTTCGCCGAGATGATCGGGGATTCCATCGAGAAATGCCCCGCGTCTCCCGAGTCGCACTCGTGCCCGATCCCGGCGCAGAGCAGGGAACACATCAAGATCATCCGACGAAACGGTGAGCACCTGCTTGGGCTCATCAACGACATCCTGGACCTCTCCAAGATCGAGGCAGGCAGGATGGTCGTGGAGCGCGTTCCGTGTTCGCCGGTGCAGCTGGTGGAAGAGGTGGCCTCTCTCATGCGTGTTCGCGCGCTCGAGAAGGGTCTGTCCCTTGACGTTCGCTACGGCTTCCCGTTGCCCGAGACCATCCTCAGCGACCCGGCGCGGATCCGCCAGATTCTCGTGAACCTTGTCGGCAACTCAGTGAAGTTCACCCCGCGGGGGAGCATCACGCTGACTCTGCGCTGCGTCATGGACGCCGAGGCCGGGCAGACCACGATCATCTTCGACATCAAGGACACCGGCATCGGCATGACGCCCGGCCAGATCGACGGGCTGTTCCAGCCGTTCGCGCAGGCGGACTCCTCGACGACGCGCAAGTACGGCGGCACCGGCTTGGGCTTGTCTATCAGCAAGCGGATGTCGAGGATGCTGGGCGGCGGCATCGAAGTCGAGAGCAGGGCCGGCGAGGGAAGCACGTTCACATTCACAATGAAGGTGGAACTGCCCGACCCGGTTCGGATGCTGAATGACATCGCGGAGGCGGGAGTCTCCGCGTCCGGCGGGCCCCGCCCGACCGTGTCGGCCCCGAGACTGCGAGGACGGGTGCTCGTGGCGGAGGACGGGCTTGACAACCAGACGCTCATCTCCGCGATCCTTCGCAAGGCGGGGGCGGAGGTCGATCTCGTTGCGAACGGCCGGTTGGCCGTGGAGAGGGCCTTGGCGGCGCGGGCGGCAGGTACACCCTACGGCGCGATCCTCATGGACATGCAGATGCCCGAGATGGACGGCTACGAGGCTACGCGCGAGCTGCGGCGGTCAGGCTACGATGCCCCTATCATCGCCCTCACGGCGCACGCGATGGCCGAGGACCGGGACAAATGCCTCGCTGCCGGCTGTGACGAGTACGCGACCAAGCCCGTGGACCGCATCAGCTTGCTTCGTTCGTTGGCTCGACTCCTAGGCAGTCCAGCCGACGGAACCGAGGATGAGGCCCCCGTCGCTGAGCCGACGCAAGAGTCTCCGGTGCATGGAGTCCAGTCTCAGTTTGCCGACGACCCTGACATGGTTGACGCGCTCCGCGAGTTCGTCGCGCGGCTGCCCGGTACCATGACGGCCATGGGAGAATCGCTGGAGAGAGAGGGTCACGATGATCTGCAGCGGCTCGCTCATCAGCTGAAGGGGGCGGGCGGCGGCTACGGCTACCCGTCGCTCACCGAGCAAGCCCGTAAGCTGGAGGACGCCACCAAGGTCGCCGACGTCGAAGCGGAGCAATTGGCTTTGAACGGGCTCATGGACTTGACTCGTTCCGTCATTGCCGCCTACGCGGCGGACGTGGCCCCGGAGGGTCAATGACCATGAAGGTGCTGGTAGTGGACGACAGCCCCGATGCACTGGCCCTGGCCAAGGCACGGCTGGGCAAAGAGGGCTTGGACCTTGTCTATGCGGACGGCGGCAAGGCCGGTCTCGAAATGGCCAGGAGCGAGAGGCCGGACCTCATCCTCCTGGACATCGACATGCCGGACATGTCCGGGTTCGATGTGTGTCTGGCGCTCAAGGCGGACAGCGAGCTCTCCATGATCCCGGTCATCTTCCTGTCGGGTTCCGGCGGTTCGGAGGACAAGGTCGCGGGACTCGATCTTGGTGCCGTGGACTTCGTTACCAAGCCGTTCGATGCCTTTGAGCTGCGGGCGCGAGTCAATGCCGCCCTTCGGACCAAACGCATGCAGGACCTGCTCATACAGCACGCCAACGTCGATCCGCTGACCGAACTG
>CAZLTC010000021.1:36134-38822 GCA_964562405.1 uncultured bacterium
GCTGGCGGAGAGGTGCCGCGAGGCCGTCGAGGCTATCCGCGTGAGCGTCGGACTCGAGACGGTGCGTACGACGGCCAGCTTCGGCGCGGCGGACGCCGCCGGAGCCGATTCGCTCGACGCAATGATCCGGCGGTCGGACGAGGCGCTGTATCGCGCCAAGAACGCCGGTCGCAACCGCGTGGCCGTCTAAGGGGGTGCTCAAGGTAATCGATGGGACGGAAGACCTGCGGAACCCCCCACAAGGCCGCCGCGTTCGCGCAGCGGCCGCGTTGTCGATGCCGGTGAGGCTGAGGTTCGAGAGCCCAGGGGATGGTGTCCGTGCCTGCAGTAGCCGCCCTGCTGGTCCTCAACACAGGCACTTGACCGCCGGCAGCGTCTTTGGTAATGGTTTGTAGAAGCCCCGTGATCATCATCGCCAGCTTGGGACGCTGCGCGGTGGATCGCCAGCCAAGCGACGATCCGGGATACCTTCTGGACCTGTATAGAAGGACAGTGCGCATGACCAAGATCCGGGTGCTGCTGGTCGAGGACAATCGTCTGCTGCGCGAGGGCATCGCCGCCATGCTGAATGAGCAGCCCGATATCCGGGCGGTGGCGGCCACCGGCAACGGAGACGCTCTGAGCAAGGCCAAGAAGCTCAGGCCTCAGGTCGTTCTCCTGGACATAGGCCTGCGGAGCCAGAGCAGCCTTCGAGTTGTGCAATCGATCAAGGAGCTGTTTCCAAAGGCGCAAGTGATCGTGATGGACCTCGTCCCGGTTCATGCCGACGTCGTTACCTTCCTGAACGCCGGCGTGTCAGGGTTCATTCTCAAGGACGCCACTCTCGACGACTTCCTGCACACGATCAGAGCGGTCGCTGAGGGCAAGAAGGTCCTGCCCCCACGTCTGACCGACTCGCTCTTCTCAGAGGTCGTGGAGCACGCGCTCCAGCACAGCGATCCTGACGAGCTGTTGCGTGCGGTCAGGATGACGAAGCGTGAGCACGAGGTCATCGCTTTGATCGCGGGAGGACGGAGCAACAAAGAGATCGCCGCGCAGATGCACATCTCAGTCCACACGGTCAAGAGCCACGTGCACAACATCCTCGAGAAGCTCGCTCTGCATACCCGCCTGGAGCTGGCCAGCTTCGTTCACGACGAGCGACTGGCCGAGCCACCCATCCCAAAGCCACGAACGAAGACCGGCAAACGCCTCCATCCAAAGGACTAGTTCCACTGTCAATCCCCTGACCGATTGACCCACGCTGCCGCTGTGTCTAGCATTGCGTTGAGTGGGTAACTGCATGCAAGCAACGGCGCTCCGTGCGATCGAGAGCGCAGGGAGGCGGCAATGCGCAACGTATTGATGGTAGCTGTGCTCATCCTGGTCGTGCTGACAGCAAGCGCGCTGGCCGGGAATGTGGGGCTGGGGGTCATGGTGGGGGAGCCAACCGGATTGAGCCTCAAGGTCTGGTCCGGCAGCCGCACCGCGTTTGATGCGGCAGCAGGGTGGTCGCTCAATGAGAGCGACTGGATCTACGTGCATGGCGACTACCTGTGGCATCGCTACGACATTCATCTGGACGCCCCAGGCTCCCTTCCGTTCTACTTCGGCATTGGAGCGCGAGTCTTGCTGCACGAAGGGAATGACTCGAGAATCGGAGTGCGGGTGCCGCTGGGGCTGGATTACATCACCCGCGACCACCGTTTCGATTTCTTCCTGGAGGTGGCACCGATCGTCGATCTTGCGCCCGACACCGGGTTCGACGTCAGCGGAGGTCTGGGAGCGAGATACTACTTCTAAGACCGCTGCCGGCAGGCTGCGGAAGGAGGCTTCACATGTGGTGGACGATCGGAATCATACTCTTGATCCTCTGGCTGCTCGGCGTCTTTGCTTTCCACGTCAGCGGTCTCATCCACGTCCTGCTCGTCATCGCCCTCATCGTCATCGTGTGGCGTCTGATCACAGGGCGAAAGGTCGTCTAGACTAAGCTTCGCCAGAGAGTGAAGCAGCGGCCTCTTGGTCACTCCCGAGCGGCCGACCACTCTGTCTGCTATACAGGAGGTGTGATATGACGAACTCTCGTAGCTTTGTTGGCATGCTTGTCGTGGGCCTGTGCCTTTGCTTTGCGCTGCCAGCCGCAGCCCAGTACGTCGGTGTCCTGCAGTCCGCTGAGACGATCGACCACGGCACGTTCAAACTCATGGCTGCTCCGATCATGGTATTCGGCGAGAACGGAGCGGACAACACGTTCGGACTCTCCGCTCGCGTCGGGTACGGATTCACCGACAGCTTCGACGCCGAAGGCAAGGTAGCCTTCTTTGATGGTGGCACGTACGTTGGCGCGGATGGCGAGTTCTGGATGCTGAAGGGCAGGGACGAGTATAGCGGCCTGGACTTCTCCCTTGCGGGAGGCGTTCACGGGGTGTTCGGCGACTTCTACGACGTCATCGGGTTCGATGTACAACCGCTATTGAGCGTCCACCTGAACAGAAGCCTGGAGTTGTGCGGCGCTCTGGATGTCTCGTTCGATATGATCCAGGACGCTCCGGAGGGGGTTGACGACTCACATACGAGCGTACATCTCGTGCCAGGGATCGAGTACCGCCTGTCCGACTCACTCGATCTGGTTGGCGAGGTTGGGATCGCGCTCGACGACGCATCGTCTACCTATGCGGGCGTCGGCATCGCCTACTACACCAACCGATA
>CAZLTC010000021.1:38922-41071 GCA_964562405.1 uncultured bacterium
CAGTGGGCGCCTGGTCGTCGCATTGTGTCGAAAGAGACTGAGGAGATACTCATGAAGAAGTGCATTCTTGTAGTCGTCCTGCTGATCGCGGTGGGTCTGACAGGATGTGCAAAGAATACCTCCATCGATGTTTCATCCACCGTGCCTGCTGCGGAGGCTGAGCTCAAGGCGAGCAAGGACAGCAACGGCAACACTATCGTGGACCTCAAGGTGAAGCACCTGGCCCCGCCGCAGAACCTCCAGCCGGCGATGTCAATGTACGTCGCGTGGGTCGAGACGCCCGACGGCAAGATCTTCAACGCAGGGCGCCTCAACCTCAACGACAATCTCGAGGGAGAGGTGAGAGTTGTGACGCCGTATCCGCGGTTCCGCGTGATCGTCTCGGCGGAGAACGACCCGCTGGCGTCAGCGCCCAGCTATCATCGCATCTTCGAGACGGAGCAGATCGAGATTCAGTAGTCAGGCCCCGTACGCGCGGCAAGACCGATGATGCGCCGTCGCAACCAGCGGAGGAGAACATCATGGACGAGCGCAAGGAGTATCAGGAGAGGCACAAGGCGGAGCTGACGCAGCTCAAAACGGACATCGCGAAGCTCAAGGCGCTCGCCGGGAGGGCGAAGGCGGACGCCAAGATTGGATACGATGAGCAGGTCAAGCACCTCGAGCAGAAGCTCGACTCAGCGCAGGAGAAGATGGAGAGACTCTACGACTCCTCCGGGGATGCGTGGGAAGGGCTGCGTTCAGGAGCCGAGAAGGCAGTAGGCGAACTGAAGGCCGGAGTCAAGGAGGCCTGGAAGTCGCTGTCGGCAGACTGAGAAGCCTCGCACACGGACCGCTCGCCGGGCGAGGTCGTACGGCAGCGGAGGCCGAAGTAGCGTGGAGGGAGATGGAGAGTGGGCATCATCCTGTTTCTGACTGTCGGTGGTGTGGCGGGTTGGCTGGCCGGCCTGATCATGAAGTCGTAGTCGCCCTCGCGGCCCGGGCGGCTGCCAGACGAACCCCCGGAGCACGCGCCCCGGGGGTTCACACTTGGTGGCGGGGGTTCTCTACGAAGTCGATGGGAGACATCAGTGCCCTGCCTGCTAACGTCGATTCAGAACGTTGGCTGACGCGATCAGCGCCGCCAGACAGCCGCCTTCGGCTCATGAAAGGGGTGCAAAATGAAAACACGTCTCTTGCTGGGTCTGCTCGTTTCGGTTCTGTCTTTCGGGTGTGCGGGCAGCATCGACGTGGAGTCGATGTTCCGCGATTTCGACCGTTACGACACGGATCTGCAAGCCGTGGCCCAAGACCAGACGGTTAGGCAGACGCTGGAATCCGGTCGGCAGAAGCGTGCTGAGGCTGGGGCTCTGGCAGAGCGGGGCAAGAAGCAGGAAGCCGTCCCGGTTGTCGAGCAAGCCCTGGCGGACGCGCGGCTCGCGCTCGAGATGCAGAAGATGGATGCAGCGGCACGCCGCGCTGAGCAGTGTCGCCTGGAGTTGGAACGCGCGCGGACGAAGTGGAGCGAGGCTCTCTTCGTTCTTGAGCAGACAGAGGAATTCGTGGGCCAGAAGGCGGCGGTTTCGCGCCGGGGTCCTGAATCTGAGCGGGAAGTGATGGTCCTACCGGCATCGACCCTTGCTCCAGAGGAGTTTCCTCCCAGGACGTTCGGTGAGGTTCTCCATGACTGGACCGCCTGGCGTCAGGCAGCTCGCGAGCACAAAGTCGCCGCGGCCGACCTGGAGAACAGCTTCCTGCGCAGCCAAGCCGAGGTCCAGGCCGAGAAGGTCACTGAGGCTGCCATTGCGCATCACACCTACCTGGCTGCGCGGGCAGTCCAGTCGCTGGAATGCCGTGTGCGTGCCCAGGCTGATGAGCAAGCATGTCTCGAGGCGATGCAGCTTGCTACCAGCTTTGGAGACGCAGGCGAGGAAGCGCTGCGCGCCACGCTGGACCTGGAGCGCGGCCTGCAGGATGATCTGCGTTCCGAACTCGATCAGCTGCGCGCCGAATCCAAGACGCGGCAGGATGAGCTCTTTGATGCCTTGAGTCAGATGGAGGGGAAGTTCGCACGTATCCGTCGTGACGCGCGCGGTACGATCGTGAGCCTGGCCGATATCCTGTTCGATTTCGACAAGGCCACCCTGCGGCGCGACGTCGAGTTCAACCT
>CAZLTC010000022.1:0-37230 GCA_964562405.1 uncultured bacterium
CCGGGGCTCTGTCGAGATGCTCAAGGAGGATCTCAAGGCCTCGGGCGACCAGGCGCGGTTGCTCGACCTTGTCACCCGCGAGTCGGACCGTCTGGCCAAGCTCGTGCAGGACGTCCTGCAGTTCGGGCGAATGGAGTCCGGCGAGCGCCACGTGGTCAGGCTCGACGAGCTCCTCAGGGACGTGGCGGTCGTGGCCAGGAGCCACTCGGTCCACAGGCCTGGGATCGAGTTGTCCGTCGAGTCCGGCGGGCCCGCTGACGTCATGGGCAGCACCGACGAGCTGCGACGCGCGTTCCTCAATCTGACGATAAACGCTCTCGAGTCGATCGAGGGCGACGGCAGGGTGACGCTGACCGTCGTACCGCGAGGCGAGTTCGCCGCGCGGGGCTTGGCCGCGGGAGCCGACCATCTCGTGGCGGTGGTGGTCGACGACACCGGCTGCGGCATCCCGGCCGACAAGCGTGAGGAGATCTTCCGACCATTCCGCACCACAAAGAAGGGTGGCACCGGTCTGGGGCTTCCGATCGTCGATAAGATCGTGCAGTCTCACGGCGGCAGGATCACCGTCGCCAGTAAGCCCGGCGGAGGCAGCAGGTTCGTGGTGTACCTTGGGGCGTAGACGACATCCTGGAAGGAACTGACATGCCGAACGGAAGGGTACTCGTCGTCGACGACGAGGACAGCATCAGGGAATACCTGTCGATGATGTTGGAGCGAGAGGGCTACGAGGTCGTCTCGAGTTCCAACGGCAAGAAGGCAGCGAAGCAGTGCTCCCAGGAGGCGTTCGACGTCATCGTCACCGACATTCAGCTTCCGGGGCTCACCGGCATCGAGCTCCTAAGCTCGCTTCACGAGAGCGACCCCACGGTTCCGGTGATCATAGTGACCGGGCACGCCTCTCAGGAGTCCGCGATCGAGGCCCTCAATCTGGGGGCGTTCTACTACCTGCTGAAGCCCGTCTCGAACGAGGAACTGAAACAGGTGGTCAGGAACGCGCTCGAGGTGCACAGGCTGAGGGACGAGAACGTCGAACTGGAGCGCGCGCTGCACGTGAGCGGCGAGCGGGAGATGGTGGGCGGCAGCAGCGGGATGGAGTCCGTCTTCGATCTCATCGACAGGGTGGCGAAAACGTCGAGCACGGTTCTGCTTCACGGAGAGAGCGGCACGGGCAAGGAGCTGGTGGCGCGCGCCATCCACGGGCGTAGCGCCAGATCCGACAAACGATTCGTGACGATCAACTGCGGCGCCATGCCCGAGACCCTTCTCGAAAGCGAGCTGTTCGGTCACGTGAAAGGCTCGTTCACGGGCGCGATCCGCGACAAGAGAGGGCTCTTCGTCGTCGCCGAGGGGGGCACGTTCTTCCTGGACGAGGTGAGCGAGACGTCCCCCGCGATCCAGGTGAAGCTCCTGCGAGTGCTCCAGGAACGCGAGGTCGTGCCGGTCGGCGGGACGAAGCCTGTGAAGGTCGACGTGCGCGTCATAGCGGCGACGAACGCGGACCTCGACGAGCTGATGGCGGACGGCCGCTTCAGGAAGGACCTCTACTACCGCTTGAACGTCATCCCGATCACGATCCCTCCGCTGCGCGAGAGGCCGGACGACATCCCGCTGCTCGTGAGCCACTTCCTTCACAAGCTCACGGCGGGCGCCGTGTCCATTGATCCGGCGGCGATGGAGATCCTCACGAGCTACGAGTGGCCGGGCAACGTTCGTGAACTCGAGAACATCATGGAGCGGGCCATCATCCTTGCGGACGGGAACGAGATCACCGCTGAGGACCTCAACGTGTCCATCTTCCCCGAGCAGCTGCGAAAGAAGGCTCGCGTGTCCTCGCCTTCCTCCGGCGGGCTCGGAGTGAGCGGGCTGACCCTCGAGGAGTTGGAGAGACGCTACCTTCTCCAGACGCTGGAGGAGACGGGCTGGAAGAAGAAGGCGGCGGCGGAGACGCTGGGAATAAACCCGTCGACGCTCTACCGCAAGCTCCAGCGGTACGGCATGGACGCGGGGGAAGACGACGAGTAGGCAGGGAGCTTCGCGATGCGCGTCATAGCCGGAAGCCTCAGAGGGCGCAGGCTCGACGTGCCGACGTCCCCCGGAGTGAGGCCCACGTACGACAGGGTAAGGGAGTCGGTATTCGCGATCATCGAACCCAGGCTTCCCGGCGCGTCGGTTCTCGACCTCTTCGCGGGCTCGGGGGCAATGGCCATCGAATCGGTCTCGCGCGGCGCAGTGCGCGCCACGCTCGTTGAGCGCGACCCGGCCGTCGTGCGTGTGGCGCGCGGGAATGTCGAGCGACTGGCGCTGACGAGAGAGTGCCTCATCCGACGGGGCGACGTGCTGCCGCTGCTTGGACGGAAGCTGCCGGGCCAGCCGTTCGACGTCGTGTTCGTCGACCCGCCCTACCTGAGCGGACTTCAGGAGGACGTGATGCGCCTGCTCGGTACGTGGGACGGGCTCGCGAAGGAAGCGGTCGTAGTGCTCGAGCGGGCGACCGGCCACGGGCTCGGGCACCAGTACGGCCGGCTCGAGCTGCGCAGGACGGAGACCTACGGTTCGACGGAGGTCGACTTCTACGAGACGACAGCGGGCGGCGTCGGCTAGGGCCGTGCCTGTCGATGGCGCGGCGCACCGCTGCGCCGAAGGAGGCCAAGTGAGGATCGCGTTCTACCCCGGGACGTTCGACCCCATCACCACGGGCCATCTCGACCTCGTCAAGCGCGCGCTGGGTCTCTTCGACCGCGTGATCGTGGCGGTCGGGACCGGTCGCGAGAAGTCCCCGATGTTCACGCTGGAGGAGCGCATCTCCTTCGTGGAGGATGCCGTGAAGGGCCTCGACGGAGTCGAGGTGCGGTCGTTCGACGGCCTGCTGGTCGAGGTCGTGAAGGAGGCAGGGGCGGACGCCATCATCAGGGGGCTTCGTGCTGTCTCGGACTTCGAGTACGAGTTCCAGATGGCGCTCATGAACAGGAGGCTCGCGTCCTCCATAGAGACGGTCTTCCTGATGCCGAGCGAGAGCTTCACCTATCTCAATTCCACCGTGGTCAAAGAAGTGGCCCGCCTGGGCGGCGATGTGAGCGGTCTCGTGCCCGACAAGGTCGCGCAGGCTCTGGCCGAAAAGCGCGTCCGCAGATAGGCCGGGCGTCCTTGCTCCTGTCCTCGATACCGGAGCTTCCCTTGATGAACACACCTTCCGTGAAGGGGAGGGCGAGAGCCGTCCGCGAGGTCAAACGCTCCGTCGCCGCCGCCGTCTCCGCGCGCGTCGAGGACAGGATCTGCTATTCGTTCGACGCGACGGATCTGCGCTTCATGCCCGACGCGGTCGCGTGGCCGAACACGGCCGGTCAGGTCGGCGAGGTCGTGATGGCCGCGCTTGCGAACGGCCTCCCGGTGGTGCCGCGTGGGGCGGGCACCGGGTATACCGGAGGCAGCGTGCCCGTCGAGGGGGGCATCGCTCTGTCGCTCGAGAGGCTGAACCGCGTGCTGGCGGTCGATGGACGGAAGAGGGCGGCGGTCGTCGAGCCGGGCGTCGTCAACGAGGACCTGCGCGCTGAGGTGGCCTCCCTCGGTCTCACCTATCCACCCGATCCCGCCAGTCTCAAGGTCTCGACGCTGGGTGGCAACGTCGCCGAGTCCGCGGGCGGTCCAAGGACCGTCCTCCATGGAACGACCAGAGATTACGTCGTTGGCCTGGAACTGGTGCTGGCCGATGGAACCCGGATCAGGACCGGCGCATTGACGGCGCCGAGGTCCGGATGGGACGCGGCCCCGCTGTTCGTAGGCTCGGAGGGGACGCTCGGCGTGGTCACCGCCGCCGCGCTCAGGCTGACTCAGAGACCCGACGGCTACGCAACGCTCTGGTCCGAGTTCCCCTCGCTGGAGCAGGCGGCGCACGCCGTGGCCGCGATCACGGCGGCAGGACTTCCCGTGAGCGTGCTCGAGATCCTCGACGGTGAGACGTATGCGTGTGCCCACGAGTACGTGCGCGGCCGCCCGCCCGCGGGGCGTCCCGATGGCGCGCTCCTGATAGAGCTTGAAGGTCCGTCGTCGGCGCTGGCCGAGGCGGCCGGCAGAGTCGTCTCGCTCCTGCGGGCCGAGGGTGCGGTCGGCGTACGCGAGGCGTCCGACGGCGACGAGCGTGACGAGATCTGGGAGATCAGACGGTCGATCTCGCCCGCCCTCGCGAGACTCGGGGCCGTCAAGATCAACGAGGACATCGCCGTGCCGCGGAGCGAGATCCCCTCGTTCGTGCGTACGATGCGGCGCGTGTCTCGCGACGTCGACCTGCCCATCCTCGCGTTCGGGCACGCCGGCGACGGGAACCTCCACGTGAACATCATGCTCGAGAGCGGGAGCAGGAGTGAGTTCGAACGAGCGCGTGAGGCCGTCGCGAGGCTGTTCGAGGCGGCCATAGCGCTCGGCGGCGTCCTCTCCGGCGAGCACGGCATCGGCATAACCAAGGCGGAGCACATGAGAAGTGAGCTCTCCGACGCAGCGCTCGATGTCACCGCGCGCGTGAAGCGGGCGCTCGATCCGACGGGGATGCTCAATCCAGGCAAGATACTCACCGACAGGCCCAATCCCTGGTGGTCGATGTCCGACGACGGGAGCGGAGGCGGGCAATGCTGATAGACACCGCGAGGATCGTCGTCCGCGGCGGCGCGGGTGGTAACGGATGCCTCAGCTTCCGGCGTGAGAAGTTCGTGCCGAAGGGCGGCCCCAACGGCGGCGACGGCGGCGACGGCGGCAGTGTCATCTTCGAGGCTGCCGAGGGCAGCTACACCCTGCTCGACTTCCACTACCGCCGCCACTACCGCGCCGAGAGCGGGCAGCATGGTGGAGGCAGCGACAAGCGCGGCCGCAACGGCGAGGACGTGGTGCTCAGGGTTCCGGTCGGGACCGTGATCAGGGACCACGAGACCGGAGACGTGCTAGCCGACCTGGACGCCCCCGGAGCGCGACAGGTTGTGGGGAAGGGCGGCAGGGGAGGACGAGGCAACGCGAGGTTCACCACGTCGACCGACCGGGCTCCGCGCCGCGTGGAGCAGGGGCAGAGTGGAGAGGAGCGCACCGTCGATCTCGAGCTCAAGCTCATGGCGGACGTGGGCATCGTGGGCGCTCCCAACGCCGGGAAGTCGACGCTCCTGACGAAGGTCTCGGCCGCGCGGCCCAGGGTGGCCGACTTCCCGTTCACTACCCTCTCACCCGTCCTGGGTCTTGTGCAGCTCGGCGTTGGTCGGAGCTTTGTCATGGCTGATCTTCCCGGTCTGATAGAGGGCGCGCACGAAGGGAAGGGGCTCGGCCATCGCTTCCTGAAGCACACCGAGCGCACGGGCGCGCTTCTGGTGTTGCTGGATGCTGCGGACGACCCGGAGGCCGCTTACCGCACGCTCATGGACGAGCTGACGCGCTACGGACAGGGGCTGTCGGAGAAGCCCAGGATCGTCGCGCTCAACAAGATGGACCTCGTCACGGAAGTCGGTCCCACGCCGACGTTCGGCGGCGAACAGGTCTTTCGCGTGTCCGCACTTCGAGGAGAGGGACTCAAGGAACTCCTTGAGGCCGTCTGGCAGATGTTCGAGGAGCACAGGTAGGGCCCGCTCTGCGCACGGGCCGCCGGTCGCTCGCAGGGCCCGGGACCCCTGTCTCCCCTGGTGGTGCGTTGACCGACGCTCTGTGAATGACGCCCCTGGTTCCCCTGGGGATTCTGCGCTCATGTCGGACGATGATGGGACCGCGCGCCGAGGGAAGGTGGGAACGCGCGTTCCCGCGATGGACGAGGACGAGGCGGGCCTTACGCTGGCCGCCGTCGACGGGCTCGGCCCGTCGGCGGCCTCGAAGCTCCGGTCGAGGTTCGGTTCCTACCTCGCCGTGGTCAGAGCGGCGTTCCGTCCCGGCGGGGGAGCGCTGCCGGGTGGGTTGGATGGCGCGATACGCCGGGCGGCGCTCGAGGGATGCGGACGGGCGGAGCTGGAGCTGGCCCGTTCCACCGGCGCCAGGTTCGTGGCGGCCGGAAGTCCGGAGTACACCGAGGGGCTGGCCGCGCTCGCGCGGCCTCCTATCGGCGTGTACGTGGCGGGCCGGAAGCTCTGCGACATGCAGCCGGCCGTGGCGGTCGTGGGGACGCGGGCCGCGACCCGCAGAGGGCTGGCCGTGGCCCGCGACCTCGCATTCGATCTTGCGAGCGCCGGTTTCTCGGTGGTCTCGGGTCTGGCAAGGGGTATCGACACCGCCGCGCACGACGGCGCGCTCGAGGCCGACGGAATGACGGTGGCTGTGCTCGGGACCGGACTCATGCACGTCTATCCGAGAGAGAACGAGGGTCTGGCGCGCAGGATAAGGTCCGGCGGGGCGCTGGTGTCGGAGTACCCGATGCGTCAACGCCCCAGGCGTGCGTCGTTCCCGGCCCGCAATCGGCTGATCGCCGGTCTCTCCGCCGGCGTTGTGGTCGTCGAGGCGGGGGCAAGGAGCGGCGCTCTCATCACCGCAGCACGGGCGCTCGAGGAGGGGCGGGAGGTGTTCGCCGTTCCCGGCCCGATAACGGAGCCGCTCTCCGCCGGGCCGAACGGCCTCATCAAGGCCGGCGCCAAGCTCGTCGAGGGCGTGGAGGACATCCTGCAGGAACTCGAGTGGTCGACATCGCCCGCGAGCGTACGACGGACGAGCCGCGGGGCCTCACAGATGGCGCTGCTCTCAGAGCCTGCGCTCGGCCCTGAGGCGGTCGGAGACGAGCGGTCGCGCGACGTCTCGAGGCTGCTCGAGCACCTCACCGGCGACCCGAGGACCGTCGATGAGCTTTCCGAGGCTAGCGGTCTGCCGACCTCCACGGTGGCATCGCTGCTCTTTGAGCTTGAGCTTCTTGGGCGCGCTTCGGCTTGCCCAGGAGGGACCTACGCTGCCGGGAGTACGGCCGGACGATCGCGGAGGGGTTGATTGACGTCGAGAGTGGCCATAGTGAGATGTCCCGACTACGAGCCGGGCCACGTGCGCGACGCGGTGGGGAGACTCCTGGAACTTCTGGGAGGGCTCTCGCCGCTCGTCCCGCCGGGAGCCGCGGTGCTGCTCAAGCCGAACCTCCTCTCCGCCAGAAGCCCCGACCGCGCCGTCACGACTCATCCTGCGGTACTCGAGCCGCTCGTGGAAGCGGTCCGAGCGGCCGGGGGAGTCCCGACGATCGGCGATTCGCCGGGAGGCGCTCTCCGAGGCGTTGAGAGGGTCTGGCGCAACACGGGCATGCTGGATCTCTCGGAGCGGACCGGGACGGCGCTCGTCAACTTCGAGAGCGGGAGTTCCGTCGAGCTCAGCGGCCGGCTTCGTTCCTACATGATCGCGCGCCCTGTCGTCGATGCCGACGTCATCATCAACGTGGCGAAGATGAAGACGCACGTCCTGACGGCATACACGGGATGTATCAAGAACACGTTCGGCGCGGTTCCGGGCTTCGCGAAGGCGAGACTTCACAGCGAGGTACCCCGCCCGGTGCCATTCAGCAAGCACATGGTCGACATATACTCGCTGGTGCGCCCGGCGCTGCACGTGATGGACGCCGTCGTGGCCATGGAGGGAGACGGTCCCTCGGGCGGCAGGCCGCGCGCCGTCGGAGCCATCCTGGGCGGGACCGACGGTGTGGCCGTCGACGCGGTCGCGGCCGGCATGATGGGCTTCAGGGAGGGCGCAGTGCCGATGCTCCGCTACGCGGAGGAACTGGGCCTGGGCACCGCGTCGCTCTCCGAGATCGAGATCGTGGGCGAGGCCCCGGCCTCGTTCGACACCGAGGGGTTCCTCCTGCCGAAGCCGGGGCTTCTGAACCTCATCCCGTCGTTCGTCGTGAGGGCGCTCCGCCCCTGGATCTGGGTCTACCCCGAGATGTCGCGGGAGTGGGGCTGCATGGCCGAGAAGTGCGGGCTCTGCGTCAGGAGCTGCCCCGTCTCGGCGATCGAGATGACCGAGAAGGGTCCCGTGGTCGACAAGCGCAAGTGCGTCGAGTGCCTGTGCTGCCATGAGGTCTGCCCGCACGAGGCCGTCCGCGTGAAGCTGTCCTGGCTGGCGGAACGCTTCAGCTGAGCGGACGCGACCGCGCGCGGTCCGATGGAAGACCGCAGACACGAGGAACAGAGATGCCTGTGGACGCACGACCGACGCTGCAGCACCGCATCGAGTACGGGCTGGCAAGGACGCTGCAGCTCGGGCTCTGCACGCTTCCGATGGCGGCGGCCAGGGAACTCGGCGCGGATCTCGGGAGCCTGGCTTACTCCCTGGGCATCAGGCGGGAGGTGTCGCTCGGCCACCTCAGGAGGATCTTCGGCGACGAACGCTCCGAGGCCGAGCTGGACCGCATAGCTCGCGAGTCCTACCGCAACTTCGGCCGCATGACGTTCGAATACGGGCGGTTCCCCCGCCTCACGAAGGCGCTCATCGACCGGACGGTCACCGTCACGGGAGAGGAGCACCTGAGGAGTGCCCTGGAACGCGGGCGAGGCGCCCTGCTCGTCGCCGGGCACTTCGGGAACTGGGAGATGGCCGCAACGCTTGCGAAGATGGGTCATCCGCTCACGTTCCTCGTGGGCGAGCAGCACAACAGGCTGGTCGATGGGCTCATGAATCGCTTGAGGCAGGGTCTGGGCGTCGGGACGGTCCCGCTGACGGGGAGCCTGCTGGGCGTCTTCAGGGCCCTCCGTAACAACCGCATAGTTGCGCTGCTGTCGGACCAGGACGCGGGCAGGTCGGGCGTCTTCGTCGACTTTCTCGGGATGCAGGCGTCGACGCCCTACGGGCCGGGGCGGCTCGCGCTCAAGACCGGGGCGCCGCTTCTTCCCGGCATGGCGGTGAGGCACGGCGCCGGCTCACACGAGCTTGTGATCTGCTCTCCCGTCGACCCGCCTCCACCCGGCACGTCCGAGGACGAGGCCGTCCGGCACTACACCCAAGGCTACACCTCCGTGCTTGAGGACTTCGTGCGGCGGTACCCCGAGCAGTACTTCTGGATGCACAAGCGCTGGAAGACCCGCCCGTAAGGAGCCGTCGCCTGGACGGAGCGGCCCTGTCTCTAAGGTCGCGGGCCTGGGTCGGCGGCATCCCTTCGGGGGCCCGCTGGCGTTTGCGGCGCTTCACGCGCGCGCCATCTGTGCGCGCGCTGCGCCGACGCCCCCTCAGGGAAGTCCGCCGACCCAGGCCCTTGCACCTCCAAGAAGAAGGAGCCGCCACGATCGAGGGCGGCTCCTTATCGTTGCTGCTTGCTGCTGGATCCGGTACTACATGCCCCACGTCACCGACAGGCCGAGTCCCCAGACCTCGTAGATGTTCTGACCCATGAGCGGGTAGAAGAAGTCGACCCCGAGGCCGACGCCGTTCTCCATCATGTAGTCGAGGCCGGGGGCGATCATGACGGCGTTGGACGCGCTGTCGGTGATCGTCTCGCGGGCATTGCTCGTCGCCTCGTCATCGCTGCCGAAGAACCCGTTGAGGCCGAAGCGGAGATTCATGGCGTCGTTGAGGTAGTACGTGTAGTGGGCGTCGAAGTGGATCTCACTGCCCGGCGTGTAGTCGTAGCTCTCGCGATACATCCCGTATTCGACCGTCTTCGACATGCGGAGGCGGTAGCCGATCGCCGCATCGAACATGCCGGGACCGGCGGGCATCCCGACCATCAGGGCACCGTCGACGTCCATCTGGCCGTCGCCGACCGGGCCGTTGTCCGCGTCGCCCTCGTCGTCGCCGGTCGCGATCTTGACACCAACGCGCCCGGTGAGCATGGGCTCGGGCATGAACATGTACTTGCCGTAGACCCACGTGTCGCCGATGCCGGAGGCCTTCTCCTCCTCGGAGCGGGCAGTCGGATCCCACGTGTACTTGTCGCTGATGAACTTCGGCTGTACGCCGACCTCAAGCTGGTCGGTGATGCCGTAGTAGACCGTCACGGGGATCCACATGGCCGTGTACTTGCCGTCGCTGCCGTAGTCCTGGCTGTCGCCGTTCTCATCGAACCACGAGTTCGACATGCCATAGATGAACGCGGCCTTAACGCCGAACGCGCCGGCGTCGTGGGTCATGGCGCTGTCGTTCGTGTACAGGAAGTCGTAACCGCCAAAGGCGCTCGCGCTAACCGCGAAGAGCCCTATCAGCAAGACCACCAGAGTATTGCGTACCATCTCTCAACCTCCTAAGTTCGCTTGTCTGTCAACACATCCCAACCCGAACTTCCTGGAAAGTCCGTCTTGGTCTATCGGTCAGCTCACCTCCCTCTGGTTGCTCGGGGGCCGCATCTCCCCGTACTCCCTTTAGGAATCTCCTCTCGTTCTTCCTGCTGACTGCCCGGCCTCCTCGGCCGGTCGGGGCATCCTGCCGTCCCTGAGCCTCACGAGACACGCCGGAGGCCCTACTGGAAGCCGATCTGCTTGCCCGGCTCCTTGCCGCCGGACCTTATCTCTCCGAACGTCCCCTCGTACTTGCGTATGTTCTCCTCAAGGGCCTTGTACAGCGCCTTCGCGTTCTGCGGGGCCATCACGATGCGGGCGTGGACCCTGCTCTTCTGCGCACCCGGCAAGACCCTCACGAAATCGACCACGAACTCGGCCGCGGAGTGGGTGATGACGGCGAAGTTCGAGTAGACCCCCTCCGCCTCCTCCGGCCTCAGTTCGATGTTGATCTTCTTCTGCTGTTCGGCCAAGCGTGTCCTCCGCTCATGCGCCTAAACACAGACGTGCCCGTAAGCCGCCTGTCAGCACTCGGTTGACGATACCATAGGAGCGACCCCCTACCTTGTCAAGCCGTTTCTGCCACCGGGCTGCGCAGGCTACGTACCATCAGTGTGTCGTCACCGGCCGCGCACAACGTTGCTCGCACATGGCAAGAGAGTGCGGTCGCCACCCCGCGTTCCCGCGACGCACAGAGACGTCCGCTTTGACGAACATTCCGCTTGACAGGTTTCAGGGGGAGTGATATCTTGAGCTTGTTTGATTGACACGTGTAACAACCTGTGTAGATGGACAACGTACTACGCCATGGCTTGCACAGCTTTGTCAGTTGTCCGAACTGTAGACGGGAGGCGCTATGGTTACGGAGCTGAAAAGGCTGGATTCCGCCGGGAAGGCGACCGAACTCGACCAGGCTCAGGTGATCCAGGTCTACGAGGACGTCTTCGAAAATCGCAGGCGGCGGTTCCCGAATAACTTCTTCCACGGAGACCTGGGACGCACCAGGGCGGCCGTGATCACGCGCTATCTGCTGGAGGATAAGCTCGGGATCGACGTGGAAGACGTTCCGAGGATGATCCACAAGAAGCTCTTCTACGAGAACGGGCTCACGTGGATGCTCGGGAGCTGCTTCGACTGGTCCCCCTACAAGGCCATCGACAACGCGTACCCTGGCAAGTTCCATAAGTGGCAGTTCAATGTCAAGGGTATGTGGCAGGGACCGGAAAGATTCCGCCTCGCCGCGGAAGCCACCAGGTGGATGATCGAGGACAGGGAGCGAGTTCCCGTCGACCAGATACCTCAGCGGATCTCAGCCACGACCTTCGGGAAGTACAATCTGCGCGGAATGCTATCGGTTTGCTTCAAGGGCTCCTTCTTCAGGGCCATTGAGAACGCGTATCCGAACCGGTTCCATCCCTGGGAGTTCCGCAACGTGCCGAAGAACTTCTGGCAGAAGGAGCAGGGCCTCGCGAATGCGCGGCGCGCTACCAGGTGGCTGTGCGAAGACGTCCTCAAGGTTCCGAGGGACAAGGTCTTCCAGGATGTGACCTACCACCTGTTCCGCGAGCATGGCCTGGGCGGCATGCTCACGGGGTGCTTCTCTGGGTCGTCCATCCAGGCGCTGCACAATGCCTATCCCGACCTGATGGTCCCGAAGCACCCGAAGCGCAAGCCGAGGAAGCGCAGGCGGATCGAGACGGTCAAGCTCACGGAGTCCTAGTGCTGGAGCCTCCTCGGGGCGATTCCGGGAGGCGACAGAGAGACAGGCCGGCCCGCTGCGCGCGGGCCGGCCGCTCGTTTGGTGAGGGGGCACCCGACCGCGCTTGACTTCACCCCCGCTCTGGACTAGCATTCGGCGGCCGGAGGCACCCGCTTCCGACTTCGCACAGCGGTCCGGGCCACGTGTGCCGGGGCCTTCGAAGGGCAAGGAGCCGTCCGCATGGACATGGAGCGTTCGAGAGTCGCGGAGATCCTGGGGGAATTCCGCGGGCGTAGGGTCGCCATACTCGGCGACCTGATGCTGGACAAGTACGTCTGGGGGCGCGTGGACCGCATCTCGCCGGAGGCTCCCGTTCCCGTCGTGGAGATATACGACGAGACCGCCAGATTCGGCGGAGCGGCGAACGTGGCGGAGAATGTCGCCTCGCTGGGAGCCGTGGCCTCGGTGGTTGGTGTGGTGGGGGACGACGCCCCGGGAGAATATCTGCTTGAGTCGCTCTTGGCCAGGGGCGTGGATGTGAGTCGCGTGGCGAGGCTGAGTGGGCGCCCGACCACGGTGAAGACGCGCATCATTGCGCACGGACAGCAGGTGGTGAGAGCTGACCGGGAGGACGCGAGCGACGTGGAGGGCGAGGATGGTGAAAGGGTCCTTGACGGACTCAGGTCGGCCGTGTCCGAGGCCGACGTGCTCATCGTGTCGGACTACGGAAAGGGCGTCGTCACCGGGCCATCGGTGTCCGAGGGCATAAGATGCGCGAGGGAAGGCGGCAAGCTGATCTGCGTCGATCCCAAGGAGTCTCACTTCTGGAGCTACGTCGGCGTGACCGCCATAACGCCGAATCAGAACGAGGCCGGGAACGCCGTCGGTATCAGAATCAGGAACGAGGAGACGCTGGACCGCGCCGGCCGGGAGCTCTTGACCAGGCTCGAAGCCGAGTGCGTCGTGATCACTCGAGGAGAGGACGGCATGACGCTCTTCATGGCCGACGGAAGCAAACAGCACCTGCCGACCGTGGCGCGAGAGGTGTATGACGTGACGGGCGCGGGGGACACGGTCGTCAGCGTACTCGCGGTCGCGCTGGCGGCGGGGGCTTCTATGGTCGAGGCGGCGGTGCTCGCCAACCACGCGGCCGGCGTCGTCATCAGAGAGGTTGGCACCGCGTCGGTGAAGCCCGAGGATATCCGCGAGCTGTTTGACGAGGTGGCCGAGGAGCGGGGCCGTGGGTAGGATCCTCGATCGCCAACATCTGGTCGCCGCCTGCAGAGACGCGCATGCCGCGGGCAGCGTGATCGTCTTCACGAACGGTTGTTTCGACATACTCCACGCCGGTCACGCGCACTATTTGGAAGAAGCCAGGAACCTGGGTGACGTGCTCGTCGTGGGTGTCAACACCGACCGGTCGGTCCGCGGACTCAAGGGACAGGGTCGTCCTATCGTGCACCAGGACGACAGAGCGGCCCTGTTGGCGGCGCTCGCGTCGGTCGATTATGTCTGTCTCTTCGACGAGCCCACGCCCTACGAGCTGATCGCCGCAGTGGAGCCCGACGTACTGGTGAAGGGAGCGGGGTACACTCGGGAGACGATCGTGGGAGCCGACCTCGTCGAGGAACGGGGTGGAAGGGTCGTGGCCATCCCCGAGCTTCCCGGCCGCTCAACGCGGTCGATCATCGCGAGGATCCTGGAGTCGGGGGGCGGAGATTCGTGACCGTCGGTCACGGACGTCCCGTCCCGCATCCTGATGGACGTGTCGCCGACCTACTCGGGGCTTTGTGACTGGACACGGGACGTGCCGTTCTTGTATCATGGGTGTCTTGGCTGACTCGGGGCTCGAGGGCGCCAGCTCGGCCTCTTTGATTCCGTGAATCCCCCGCGAGGCGGTGTCCGAGAAGGCGCCCAGCCAGGGGGATTCACTTGCGTTCGGATTCCGGCGTGCTGTTATGCGAGCGATGTCTTGCTCAAAGTGAGGGGCGGTTCGTGAAATCGCCCTCCGGTTCTCTACGGGAGGACGGATGCACCGCAGACGTGTCTTGATAATGGGAGCGGCTGGAAGGGACTTTCACAATTTCAACCTCGTGTATCGCGGTCGGGAAGACACGGAGGTCGTGGCGTTCACGGCCACCCAGATCCCGGACATAGCGGGTCGCGCCTATCCGACCGAGCTGGCAGGCGAGCTGTATCCTCGTGGCATCCCCATCCTGCCGGAGCAGGACCTCGTCCGCATCATCAGGGACGAGAAGATCGACGACGTCGTCTTCGCTTACAGCGACGTGCCGCACGAGTACGTAATGCACAAGGCGTCGCTCGTGAACGCGGTGGGCGCGAACTTCCTTCTCCTGGGCGCAAGGGAGACGATGATCAAGTCGCGCTGTCCGGTAATCGCGGTCCTGGCGGTCCGCACCGGTTGTGGGAAGAGCCAGACCACGAGGCGCGTCGCCGAGATACTGACCGAGAAGGGCAAGAAGATCGCCGTCATCAGGCATCCGATGCCCTACGGTGACCTGAGAGAGCAGATCTGGCAACGCTTCGCGGTCTACGAAGACATGAAGCGGCACAAGTGCACCATCGAGGAGATGGAGGAGTACGAGCCGCACATCGCCAGGGGCAACGTCCTCTACGCCGGAGTCGACTACGAGCGCATCCTGCAGGAGGCCGAGAAGGAGGCCGACATCATCCTGTGGGACGGCGGCAACAACGACGCGTCGTTCTACGTCCCGGACCTGACTATCACGGTGGTCGACCCGCACCGCGTCGGCCACGAGCTGCGCTACTACCCGGGCGAGCAGAACCTGAGGGCCGCCGACGTCGTCATCATCAACAAGGAGGACACGGCTCCTCCAGGCTCGATCGAGGAGCTGGTCGGCAACGTGAGGTCCGTGAATCCCGACGCGACGCTGATGCACGCGGACTCGCCCGTCGTGTTCGAGGAGGAGGTCGATCTCAATGGCAAGCGCGTGCTCGTCATCGAGGACGGCCCGACGCTGACGCACGGCGGCATGAAGATCGGGGCCGGCACGGTGGCAGCCAAGGCCGCGGGCGCGACGCCGATCGACCCGAGGGGATGCGCGGTGGGCAAGATCGCCGAGACCTACGTCAAGTACCCGGACATCGGAGTTCTGCTGCCGGCCATGGGATACAGCGCTGAGCAGATCGCCGATCTCGAGAAGACAGCGAACGCAGTCGACTGCGACTACGTGATCATCGGAACCCCGATCGACCTGCGAAAGGTGATCAAGATCGACAAGCCGAGCGTTCGGGTGAGATACGACCTTGCGGTGAAGGGGACTCCGACGCTGGTGGACGTTCTCCGCGACTTCATCTAGAGCGACCCGCAGGCGCGCCACCCCGAGGTTCGCCCACGTGGCCGGCGCGGCCGGGCCGTCTTCTGAAGGGGACGGTTTGAAGATACACGAATACCAGGCTCGCGGGATCCTCCGGAAGCACGGTCTTCCGGTTCCCGACTTCGAGGTCGTGTCGGATCCCGAGGCTGCCCGAGTGGCCGCCGAGAGGTTCGGCGGCCGCGTGGCCGTGAAGGCGCAGGTACACGTTGGAGGTCGCGGGAAGGCGGGCGGCGTCAAGCTCGCGTCCGGGCCGGACGAGGCGGCGGACGCGGCGCGGGCGATACTCGGAATGACCATCAAGGGCCTGCCGGTGCGGCAGGTGCTCGTTGAGAGTGCGGTCGACATCGCCGACGAGTTCTACGTCGGCATCGTGGTCGACAGGGCGACGAAGAGGCCCGTCGTCATGGTGAGCGACGCCGGAGGCGTGGACATCGAGGAGGTCGCCCGCGAGACCCCCGAGCGTATCCACAAGGAAGGCGTCGATCCGCTGAAGGGGCTATCCGACGGCCAGGCGGCGGCGCTCGCGTCCAGGGTAGAGAGCCGTCCCGAGATCGCGGCCAGGATCGCCGAGTGCATCCGGGGTCTCTATGAGGCCTTCAGCGAGAGTGATGCCTCGCTGGCGGAGATCAACCCCCTCGTCGTGACCACCTCCGGTGATGTGCGGGCGATCGACGCGAAGATACTCGTGGACGACAACGCTCTCTTCCGGCACCCGGAGATCGCGGCCATGCGCGACCCGTCGTCGGAAACCGAGCAGGCGAAGCTAGCGCGCGAGATCGGCCTGTCCTACGTGAAGCTCGACGGCTCAGTGGGGTGCATCGTGAATGGCGCCGGTCTTGCCATGACGACGATGGACCTCATCAAGATGCGCGGCGGCGAGCCCGCGAACTTCCTGGATATCGGCGGGAGCTCGGCGCCTGAGAAGGTCGTCACAGCACTCCAGATTATCACCAGCGATCCCAACGTCCGATCGATCCTTGTCAACATCTTCGGAGGCATCACGCGTTGCGACGACGTGGCTCGCGGGCTCGTAATGGCGCTCGAGAGCTCGCCGGTCGACATTCCCGTGGTGGTTCGTCTGACGGGCACCAACGAGGAGGAGGCCAGGAGCATTCTGGCCGAGCACGCTTTCACGACCGCTGAATCGATGGACGAGGCGGTGGGGAAGGCCGTGGCGCTCGTGGGGAGGCGGCCGTGAGCATCTTTATCGATGAGGGGACTCGGGTCTGCGTTCAGGGGATAACGGGGCGCGACGGCGCGTTCCACACGAAGGGCATGCTGGAGTACGGAACGAGAGTGGTGGCCGGCGTGACGCCCGGCAAGGGTGGCGCATCGGTCGAAGGAGTGCCGGTGTTCGACAGCATGAAGGAGGCCGTGGAGCGGACGGGCGCCAATGCCTCGATCACCTTCGTGCCGGCGCGGTTCGCCACTGCGGCCATCCTCGAGGCGGCTGAGGCGGGCGTCGGGCTCGTTGTAGCGGTGTCCGAGGGCGTCCCCACGCTCGACGCCGCGCGCATCTATCACAGGCTCGTCGAGCTGGGAACGCGGATGATCGGTCCCAACTGTCCGGGCATCATAAGCCCCGGCAGGTCCAAGCTCGGCATCATGCCTGGCTGGATACACTCGCGGGGATCCATCGGTGTCGTATCGCGGAGCGGCACGCTCACGTACGAGGTCGTCGACCAGCTGAGAAGAGAGGGACTGGGGCAGTCAAGCGTCGTCGGCATCGGCGGCGATCCGATCATCGGCACGAGCTTCATAGATACGCTTCGCGCGTTCCAGGACGACGACCAGACGGAGGCCGTGGTCCTCATAGGTGAGATAGGCGGGACCGACGAGGAGGAAGCGGCGGCCTTCGTGAGGAATGTGATGACGAAGCCGGTCGTGGGCTTCATCGCCGGCCGCACGGCGCCCCCCGGGAAGAGGATGGGGCACGCCGGAGCCATCATCGCGGGCGGCAAGGGCACCGCGGAGGAGAAGATCGCGGCCCTGTCGGCCGCCGGCATCCCGGTCGCCGAACGGCCGAGCGACATCCCGTCCCTCGTGGCGAGCGCGTTGGGGAGGGCGGAATGAGCGACAAGGACAAGATGGACACGGCCTCCAGGGCGTGGCGCTATCCCGGCAGGGAGGAGCACCCCGAGCAGCTCATCTTCATATACGAGGACTGGTGCAAGAGCTGCGGCATCTGCTCGGAGATGTGCCCCGCGGGGGTCTTCACCGTCGACGATACGGGCAGGCCCCGCGTGACCCATCCCGACGCCTGCACCGCATGCTACCTGTGCGAGCAGCTGTGCCCGGACATGGCCATAACCGTCTACAAGGAGCGCGGGAAGGGCGGCGAGGGCGCCGTCGGCAAGAGCGCCGGCAGCGGGGGAGGTGGTGAGCGTGGCTGACAGCAAGGCCAAGGTGCTTCAGGGTAATGAGGCGTGCGCGGTCGGCGCGCTGGCGGCCGGGGTCGACTTCTTCGCGGGCTACCCGATCACGCCGTCCTCCGAGATCGCCGAACTGATGTCCCAGTGCATGCCGCTGATCGGCGGGCGTTTCATACAGATGGAGGACGAGATCGCGTCCATCGCGGCGATCATCGGTGCCTCGCTCGCGGGAGCGACCTCGATGACGGCCACGTCGGGGCCGGGCTTCTCTCTCATGCAGGAGAACCTGGGTTTCGCCTGCCTGGCGGAGATACCGTGCGTCATCGTGAACGTCATGAGAGCGGGCCCCTCGACGGGACTCCCAACGCAGGCCGCGCAGGGTGACGTCCAGCAGGCGAGATGGGGCACGCACGGCGACCACGCGATCATCGCGCTCTGCCCGTCGACCGTACGCGAGTGCTTCGAAATGACCATCGAGTGCGTGAACCTGGCCGAGCGGTTCAGGACTCCGACGATCCTGCTCATGGACGAGGTCATCGGCCACATGCGCGAGACGGTCGTGCTGCCGACCTCGGACTCGTACAGTCTGACGCATCGCGACGTACCTGAGTCGGGACTTGCGGATTACTGCCCATACGCTGAGTGCGACGCGCCGGTTTCTCCGCTGGCGGCCTTCGGAGGGGAGTACAGGTTCCACGTCACGGGGCTCACGCACGATGTGCACGGCTTCCCGACGATGGTTCCCGACGAGGTCGACCGCAAGATCAGACACATCGTGGGGAAGATCGAGTCGCGCGCGGACGAACTTGCTTCCAACGAGGAGTACGCGACGGAAGACGCCGAGGTCTTGCTCTTCGCGTACGGCTCGACGGCCCGCGTCGCCAAGGCGTCGGTCCGCGCGCTCAGGGAGAAAGGCGTCAGGGCGGGGCTCCTGCGCGCGAAGACGCTGTGGCCGTTCTCTCCGAAGCGCCTGCGCGAGCTGGCGCCCGGTCTCAAACTCGTCGTGGTTCCCGAGATGAACCTGGGACAGTACGTGCTCGAGGTCGAGCGGGTGCTGTGCGGTGACGTGCGCGTCGCCAGGCTGGGGCGGGTGGACGGTCACCTCTTCGAGCCAGATGAGATCACCGAGTTCGTCTTGCGGGAGGTGTCGCCTTGAGCCGCGCAATAGAGGAGGCGAGGAGCTATCTTCGCCCGACCAAGAAGTTCCCTACCGTCTGGTGCGCTGGCTGCGGCCTCGGGATCGTGCAGAGCGCTCTCGTGCGCGCGATATCCCGCCTGGGCCTGGAGAAGAATGACATTGCCGTCGTTTCCGGCATAGGGTGCACAGGCAGGATGCCGGCCTACGTCGACTTCAACACGCTGCACACGACGCACGGCAGGGCGCTGGCGTTCGCCACAGGTGTCAAGCTGGCGCGGCCGAAGATGACCGTGTTCGCCGTGATGGGCGACGGCGACGCGCTGGCGATCGGAGGCAACCACTTCATACACGCGTGCCGCCGCAACATCGACATGACGGCGATCGTGGTGAACAACCGCATCTACGGGATGACCGGGGGGCAGTACTCGCCGACAACCCCGCACGGCAAGCGCGGAACGACCGCGCCCTACGGAAACGTGGAACACGCGTTCGACACGGCTGCCCTGGCGGTCGGGGCCGGCGCCACGTTTGTGGCGAGGACCTCGGCCTACCACGCCAGAGAGGCCGACTCGCTCATCGAGAAGGCCGTGCGCCATCACGGGTTCTCGGTGGTCGAGATCATCACCAACTGCTACACCAGCTACGGCAGGATGAACAAGTTCACCTCGCCGGTGCAGATGCTCAAGCAGATGAAAGAGAACGCCGTTCCGGTAGCGGCGTGGGACAAGCTCCCGGCCGAGGAACGGGAAGGCAAGTTCACGCGTGGAGTGATCATGGACAGGGAGCTTCCCGAGTTCATAGAGTCGTATGACGATCTCGGAGAGCGCCTGACGCGCACGCCGGCCGCGGTCGAGCGCGTGCGGGGTATCCTGCGTTCATACGACGGCTCTGCGAACCGGCTGCGGTCCTCAGACTAGGAGCGGGGCCGTGTCGACTGACCAGGAGGAGAGACTCAACGTGAGCGATCCCGATTCCGGTAGGTTCGAGATCAGGCTCTCAGGCTCGGGTGGCCAGGGGCTGATGCTGGCCGGAAAGCTGCTGGCGGAGGCGGCCGTCTACGACGGCAAGAACGCCGTCCAGACCCAGAGCTACGGCCCGGAGGCGCGCGGAGGGAAGAGCAAGACCGACGTCGTGATCTCCGATGGCGAGATCGACTATCCTAAGGCGACGAGGGTTGACGTTCTTCTGTCAATGAGTCAACCCGCGTACAACGAGTACCAGTCGTCGCTCAAAGAAGGCGGTCTGCTCATCGTTGATTCGAAGCTCGTGGAGAACGTGGAGCAGGCCGACGCCGTGCGCATCCCATTCACCAACCTCGCTGTCGAGGAGTGCGGGAGGCAGCTCTTCGCCAATGTTGTGGCCCTGGGCGCGGTCGTGGAGCTGACGGGAGCGGTGAGGTGGGAGAGCCTGCGCTCCGCCGTTCTCGCGCGCGTTCCGAAGGGGACCGAGCAGGTCAACGAGAAGGCGCTCGCCGTCGGAAGAGAAGCGGCGCGTCGGGTCGTGGGGGGGTAGCGCAATGTCCAGGACCTTCCTTCTCATAAAGCCGAGCGCCGTCGAGGCCGGCAAGGTCGGCGGCATCATCTCGGTTCTCGAGTCCGCCGGGTTCCGCATTGTCGGGCTGACGTCGAAGCGAATGACCCGTGAAGAGGCGGCGAGGTTCTACGACGTACACGAGGGCAAGGACTTCTACGAGCCCCTCATGGACTACATGACCTCGGGGCTGACGGTCGGCATGGTGCTCGAGGCCGCGGACGCCGTGGCGCTCCTCCGGAGGACCGTCGGGGCCACCGACCCCGCCAAGGCGGACGCCGGCACCATACGGGCTCTCTTCGGCGACACTCTGCGAAGGAACGCGGTTCACGCCTCGGACTCGTCCGGGCGCGTAGAGCACGAGGCGGGCATCTACTTCGGCGACTGCCCGAGGGCCACCGACTCGAGGTGATCCGCGGGTGCCGTTACGGGACGTTGGAGGTTCGATGGAGAAAGCGGGTGTGGCCGAGACGACGATGGCGGAGTACCTCTCGATCGTCGACGAAGCCGTGGAAGCGCAGACCACCATGCGCGGCGCGCTCATTCCGGTCCTGCAGCAGGTCCAGGAGAGAGTGGGGTACCTTCCGCCGGAGGTGATGGAGCGGATAGCCGAGCGCGTCGGCGTGCCGCCGGCCAGGGTCTTCGGTGTGGCCAGCTTCTACTCGCAGTTCAGGCTCGAGCCCGTCGGCAAGTACGTCATCAAGGTGTGCCACGGCACGGCCTGCCACGTCCAGGGCGCGAACACCATCACGGAAGCGATCTGCGAAGAGCTCGGGGTCGAGGAGGGCGCAACGACTCCGGACGGGAAGTTCACGATCTCGTCGGTCGCCTGTCTCGGCTGCTGCAGTCTGGCGCCGGTCATGATGATCGGAGACGAGACGTTCGGGCGCCTGACGCCCGACACTGCAAGGAAGATAGTCCGCGAGTTCGGAGAGTAGCCCGCGCTACGACGTTCCGTACGGGCCCGCATCGCGAACCCTCGAGAGGGCGAGAATGTCAACTACGCCTCAAGGCACTGAGATCACGGTCGGCCTCGGAAGCTGCGGCATCGCCGCGGGGGCGGGCGAAGTCATGCGCGCGCTCGAGGCCGGCATAAGGGAGCGCGGCCTCGACGTCCACCTGAGGCGGACCGGGTGCGTGGGAATGTGCTACCGCGAGCCGATCGTGGACGTGGAGGCGCCGGGGCTGGGCAAGGTCACGTACGGCGGGGTGAAGGCCGATTGGGTCGGGCGCATTCTGGACGAGCACGTCGTGGGTGGAAAGCCCGTCGACCAGTGGGTCGTGCGGGCCGAGGGCCAGGACCTCCCAGACGAGAGCTACTATGAGCGGCAGGTCCGGCTCGTGCTCAGGAACGCCGGGACGATGGACCCGGAGTCGATCGACGAGTATATCTCCAGGGGCGGGTATGAGGCGCTCACGAAGGCCCTCAAGACCATGACCCCGGAGCAGGTCATCGCCGAGGTGAAGGCGTCAGGCCTCCGGGGCCGCGGAGGCGCCGGGTTCCCGACGGGGATCAAGTGGGAGTTGTGCGCCCGGCAGCCGGGTGAGGTCAAGTACGTCATCGTGAACGCCGACGAGGGTGACCCCGGGGCCTTCATGGACCGGAGCGTCCTCGAGGGCGACCCCCACGCGGTCCTCGAGGGGCTCATCATCGCCGCTTACGCCGTCGGCGCGTCCGAGGGCTACTTCTACGTCAGGGCCGAGTACCCGCTCGCCGTGGCGAGACTCTGGATAGCCATCGGTGACGCGCGCGAACGGGGACTCCTTGGCGAGAATATCCTGGACTCCGGCTTCAGCTTCCAGGTTCACATCAAGGAGGGCGCGGGAGCGTTCGTCTGCGGCGAGGAGACGGCACTCATCGCATCGATCGAAGGAAAGCGCGGCATGCCGCGGCTCCGCCCGCCGTACCCGGCGGCCGAGGGCCTATGGGGCAAGCCGACGAACAACAACAACGTCGAGACCTACGCGAACATCCCCTGGATCATACGGGAGGGCGCTGCTGCCTACGCCGCGCACGGCACCGAGTCGAGCAAGGGCACGAAGGTCTTCGCGCTCGCCGGGAAGATCGTGAGGGGTGGGCTGGTCGAAGTGCCGATGGGCACGAAGCTCCGCGAGGTCATCTTCGACATCGGCGGCGGCGTGCCGGAGGGCCGCTCGTTCAAGGCCGTTCAGCTCGGAGGCCCGTCGGGAGGCTGCATCCCCTCGGAGTTCCTGGACATTGAGGTCGACTACGAGTCCGTCACGAGGACCGGTGCCATCATGGGTTCGGGTGGCATGGTCGTGATGGACGACTCGACCTGCATGGTCGACATCGCGAGGTTCTTCCTGAACTTCACGCAGGACGAAAGCTGCGGCAAGTGTACCTTCTGCCGCGTCGGTACGAAGCGCATGCTGGAGATCCTGAACCGCATAACCGCGGGCGAGGGGCAGGAGGGCGACATCGAGCTGCTCCAGGAGCTGGGCAGCAAGATTGTGTCGTCGTCGCTCTGCGGGCTCGGACAGAGCGCGCCGAACCCCGTGCTCACGACCATCAAGTACTTCCGCGACGAGTACGAGGCGCACATCAACGAGAAGAGATGCCCGGCGCACTCGTGCAGGGCGCTCATCACCTACGAGATCGACCCGGACAAGTGTGTCGGCTGCACCCTGTGCACGCGCGCGTGCCCGACGGGCGCGGCCAGCGGCGAGAGGAAGAAGCCGCACGTGATCGACCAGTCACTCTGCACGAAGTGCGACGCGTGCAGGCGCGCATGCAAGTTCGACGCTGTGATCGTCAAGTGACCGGGCTCGTGCGGTCCGCGCCGCCTGCGCCCGTGGGCGAGTGCGACCCCCGAGCTTCCGCGCGACCAGGCGGTTCCCGGAGAGGAATACGGTGCCAGACATTCGGATAACCCTGAACGGTAAGGAAGTCGACGTACCGGCGGGCGTCACGATCCTGGAGGCCGCCAGGCTACACGGGATCGAGATACCGACGCTCTGTGACGACGAGCAGCTCGAGCCCTACGCGTCGTGCTGGCTGTGTGCCGTCCGTCTCGAGGGCATGAAGAGGTACGTGCCCTCGTGCGGGACGAAGGTCGCTCCCGGCATGAAGGTCCACACGCACTCCGAGGACGTCCTCGCGGTTCGCCGCATGGCTCTCGAGCTTCTGCTTTCGAACCACAGGGGGGACTGCATAGCCCCGTGCAAGGCCACGTGCCCCGCGGGGGTAGACGTTCAGGGTTACATCGCTCTCATCGCCGAGCGCAGATATCAGGATGCGACCGCGCTCGTCAAGCAAGTCAACCCGTTCCCGCTCGCCATCGGCCGCGTCTGTACCAGACCCTGCGAGGGTGAGTGCCGCAGGAACGCCATCGACGGGCCCGTCGCCATCGACTACCTCAAGCGCTTCGCGGCGGACTGGGACGCGGCGAGCGGAGAACCATGGACGCCGCCGGTCGCTCCGGCCACTGGCAGGAAGATCGCGCTCGTGGGCGCCGGACCGTGCAGCCTGACGGCCGCCTTCTACCTCGCGCAGATGGGCCACAGCTGCGTCGTCTTCGAGGCCCTGCCGCGACCGGGAGGCATGCTGCGCTACGGCATCCCCGAGTACAGGCTCCCGAAGGCGACTCTCGACGTCGATATCGGGCTCATCACGGAGCTCGGGATCGAGGTCGAGTACGGCAAGGCCTTGGGCTGCGACTTCACTCTCAAGGACCTCTTAGACCGGGGCTTCGACGTTGCGTTCCTCGGCCTGGGCGCCATGGGAAGCAGGTCGATGCGCGTGCCCGGCGAGGACCTCGAGGGCGTGTGGGCCGGCACCGAGTTTCTGAAGAAGATGGGACTCGGCGAGAAGGTGGAGATCGGCCGCAGGGTCGCCATCATCGGGGGCGGCAACACGGCGATCGACGCCGCGCGTACGGCCCTCCGGCTCGGCGCCGAGAAGGTCACGATCGTCTATCGCCGCTCGCGCCACGAGATGCCGGCGTGGGACGTCGAGGTGGAGGCGGCGCTCGAGGAGGGCGTCGAGATGCACTTCCTCGCTGCGCCCACCAAGATAGAAGGCGACGGTCGCTGCGAGCGGCTCGAGTATATCCGGATGGAGCTGGGCGAACCCGACGAGAGCGGCCGCAGGCGGCCCGTGCCGATCGAGGGTTCGGAGTCGCTGATCGAGGTCGACAACGTCATCGCCGCCATAGGGCAGGTGCCCGACCTTTCGTGCATTCACGACACGGGCGCTTCGGATCCCGACTCGCTCGAGGCGAAGCTCGAGCTGACGCGGTGGGGGACCATCGTCGCTGACGAAAAGACCGGCCTGACCTCGGTCGAGCGCGTGTTCGCGGGCGGGGACGTCGTGAGAGGCGCCGCGACGGCTATCGAGGCGATCGCCGACGGCGGGAAAGCAGCGCGCGCCATCGGCAGGATGCTCGCGGGCGGCGACATGTCGGCCGTGGAGCCGTTCTTCAACATCACAAAGCCCCGCTGGGACGAGTTTCCCAAGGAACTCCTCGAGGCCTACGAGCGCAAGGACCGCGCGGAAATGCCGGAGCTCAAGCCGTCGGCGCGAGTGAAGACGTTCGACGAGACTGAGCTGGGCCTCTCCGAAGAGCAGGCGCTCGAGGAGACGACGCGCTGCCTCGAGTGCGGCTGCGTCTCGGCGTTCACGTGCAAACTGCGCAGGTACTCAGCGGAGTATGGTGCGTCGTACGACAGGTTCGGCGGCGAGGTCGTGAGCGACCCACCCGACCTGCGGCACCCGTTCATTCGTCTGGAGCCTGAGAAGTGCATACTCTGCGCACGCTGCGTCCGCATCTGCGAGGAGGTGGAGGGCGCATCGGCGCTCGGTCTCTTCCGTCGCGGGTTCGTTGCCCAGATGAAGCCTGCGCTCGACCGCGCCTTGACCGAGACGTCGTGCGAGTCGTGCGGCCAGTGTGTGAGCGCGTGTCCGACGGCGGCCCTCTCGGCGAAGTGCGAGCAGCCGAAGCCCGGTCCGTGGGCGCTCGGCCACGTCGTCTCGACGTGTACGTTCTGTGGCACGGGGTGTTCGGTTTCTCTCGACGTGAAGGCGGAAGAACTCGTGGAGGTAACACCGGGCGAGGGCATCACGGGAGGGAATCTCTGTGTCCGCGGCCGGTTCGGGCTCCCGAACGCGCTCTCCCGAGAGCCGCTCCGCGCGTCCGTGCGCGGGAACGGCGACAATCGTGTCGAGGTGAGCCTCGAAGAGACCGTGCAGGTGGCCGCGAAGGGCCTGAAGGCCGCGTCGGGCGCGGTCGCCGTCACCGGCGGCGCGCGCCTCACGAACGAGGAGGCCGTGGCCCTGGGCGAGCTGGGTCGCTCCATTCTGGGCACCCAGTGGATAGGCTCGTTCGGTCTCGCGCGCGAGGCGCCGGTCTTCGCTGCCCTTGGCCGCGCCTTCGGGCGCGACGCCTCGACCGCGACGTTCAGCGATATGCTCGAGGCGAACGTCATACTGTTACTTGACTCCGACGTAGCGGAGGAGCAGACGGTTGCGGGTCTCCTCGTGCGGAAGGCCGTCAGGCATGGCGCGAAGCTCTTCGTCGTCTCGCCCGACAAGACGCGCATGGCGAAGCTCGCCGGCGACAGCTGGATCCAGGCGCCGCGCCGCTCGTACGGTGCGGCTCTGGGCGTCATGATCGACGCGGTCGTGCCGGACTGCGAGGTTCCGGGCGACCTCGGATACGAGGTCGAGGGGCTCTCGACGCTGCGGAAGACGCCGAGCTTGGCGGCCGGTTCAGTCGTCGCTGCATCACGCGAGCGCCTGGCCGAGGCGGCCCGGGAGTTTGCCGGCGCCGAGCGCGCCGTGCTAGTGGCCAACGCCACCTCGTTCGAGGCGGCAACGGCCGCACGTGACGCCACGCTCGTCGCGGCGCTCGCGGCGATCGCAGGGAAAGCCGGCGGCAACGGGTCGGGCGTTCTCTTCCTCCGCGCCCGCGCGAACGGCCAGGGCCTGACCGACGCAGGCTTCGCGTCCGGCCGTCCGAACGACGCAGCGCTCTGGGACGCCTTCACCTCGGGGGACGTCAAGGCAGCTCTCATCGTGGGAGAGGATCCCGTCGGCGGCTCCGACGACCCGGACGCCGTGAAGGAAGCTCTCTCCGAGCTGGACTTTCTCGTGGTCGCCGACTCGTTCGAGACGGAGACGTCGGCCCTCGCGCACATCACGCTGCCTCTCTCTCTCTCAACGCATTCCGAGGGCACGTTCACGAACAGCGACGGGCGCGTACAGAGGGTCGCACCCGTGTTCGAGCCGCCCTCCGGCGCCTCCAACCTGGAGATCCTCTCCGCGCTCGCCGAGGCGCTCGGCGGGAAGCTGCCGAAGCCGAAGACGCTCTCGTCGGGCGAAGCGCCCGCCGTCGAGGTGTCGGGCACGGTCGACGTGAGCCCGCCCGCCGACGCAGGGGCGCCGTCGCTCTTCGACCCTAGATGGGTCGACGCGCTCGAGTCGGGCCTCTCCAAGTACGCCCTTGCGGTGGGCCTTCCGCCGCATGTGGTGCGGCGATTGGGGACTTTGACCTTGACTGAGCGGCGTTAGCTAACTACCATAGCCTGCATGTTTTTGCGCCAGGCAGGGACTCCCGGCGGGGTCCCTGTCTATCCTAGATGTGCCGTCGGGTCCGCGGGGTGACGCGTGACCCGTCGCAGCTGCTTCACCCATCGGAGGAATCATGGCTGTACCCAAGAGGCGACAGTCCAAGACCCGGGGTCGCAAGCGCAGGACGCACTACAAGGCCGAGAAGCCCGGCTCCTCGAAGTGCCCCTCGTGCGGGGAGCCCAAGCTTCCGCACAGGGTGTGCCCGCACTGCGGAACGTACAACGGGCGCGAGATCATCGCTGAGAAGGAAAAAGAGGAATAGCATCCCATCTCCCACGGGAGGTCGTGCTCCGTTGACTTCTGATGGCTCGGTAAGGATCGCCGTCGATGCGATGGGAGGGGAGAGCGCCCCGGTCGTTGAGGTAAAGGGGGCGCTCGACGCGGTGAGGGAGTCGGAGGGCCGGATAGAGGTCGTGCTCGTGGGTCGCGAGCCCGAACTCGTCGCAGAGTTGTCGAAGCAGGATGCCGAGGGGCTACCCATCTCCGTCGTCCACGCGGACGAGGTCATCACGATGGGGGAGTCGCCCGCGACCGCCATCAGGCGGAAGCGCGACGCGTCGATCGTTGTCGCAGCGAACCTCCAGGCCGAGGGTAGGGTTGACGGTCTGGTGAGCGCAGGGAACACGGGCGCCGTGGTCGCCGCCAGCCTTTTCGGCATGGGAATGCTACCGCACGTCAGACGGCCTGCGATCGCCAGTATGTTCCCGACGATCGGAAGGCCGTCCGTCGTTCTGGACGTCGGCGCGAGCATCGACTCGCGGCCGGCCGACCTCCTCGAGTTCGCCGCGATGGGCGACATCTACGCGCGCTATCTCCTGGCCAGGGACGAGCCCCGCATAGCTCTCATGAACATCGGTGAGGAGAGCACGAAGGGGAGCGAGCTGACGCAGGAGGCCTACAGGCTGCTCGCCGCGAGCCCGGTGAACTTCGTGGGGAACGTGGAAGGCAGGAGCTTCCTTCAGGGCAGGGCCGACGTGGTCGTCACCGACGGGTTCGTCGGTAACGTGATGCTCAAGCTCGTCGAGGGCGTGCTCGACGTGCTCACGGCCGCGTTGAAGGACGCCGGGGCCGACAAGGGCCTCGGCACGCTGAAGCGCCAGTTCGACTATGCGGAGTATGGGGGCGCGCCCCTGCTGGGTGTGAACGGAGTCGTGATCATCGCGCACGGGAGTTCGTCCGCGAAGGCGATAAAGAACGCGATCAAAGTGGCCGTTCGGTTCGTGGACATCGACCTCGAGGCCAGGATCGTGGAAAGACTGAAAGAGGTGACAGTCAAGCATGCCTGAGCACGAGAAGAACGTCTACATAGCAGGAGTCGGCGCGCACGTGCCGTCGAAGGTGATGACGAACGAGGACTTCGAGAAGTTCCTCGACACGTCGGACGAGTGGATCACCCAGATGACGGGCATCAAGGAGCGCCACCACGTCGTGGAGGGGGAGGTCACGTCCGACCTCGCCGCGGAGGCAGCTAGAAAGGCCCTCAAGGCCGCGTCACTCGATCCCTCGGACGTCGACATGATCGTCGTGGCCACGGCCACGCCCGACATGATGTTCCCCTCTACCGCCTGCATGACGCAGGCGAAGATCGGAGCCGCGAACGCGTTCTGCTTCGACCTGGGCGCCGGTTGCTCCGGCTTCCTGTACGCGCTCGTCACGGCGTCGCAGTACGTAAGACAGGGCACGGCCAGGAACGCGCTCGTCATAGGCGCGGAGATCCTGTCCAGGTTCTCCGACATGACCGACAGGCAGACGTGCGTGCTCTTTGGCGACGGCGCGGGGGCCGTCGTGCTCAAGCCCTGCGGGCCGGACAAGGGCCTCCTCGCGCACTACCTGGGTGCGGACGGCAGGCTGGCCCGTCTTCTCGACATGCCGGCGGGCGGCTCCAAGATGCCTCCCTCCCACGAGACCGTCGAACAGAGGCTCCACTTCATCAACATGCAGGGCCGCAAGGTCTACGTGAACGCCGTCAGAGCGATGGGCGACTCCATCATGAAAGTCATCGAGGACGCTGGGTTCGAGGGCAAGGACCTCGACATCCTCTTCCCTCATCAGGCCAACATCAGGATCATCGAGAGCGTGGCGGAACGCGCCGGCATGCCCATGGACAAGGTGTTCGTCAACATCCACAAGTACGGAAACACCTCCGCGGCGTCGATCCCGATCGCGATCGCGGAGGCCCTCGAGTCGGGGCGCCTCACCGACGGGATGCTCGTTGGGATGGTCGCGTTCGGCGCCGGGTTCACCTGGGGCGCCTGTCTCATGAGATGGTAGCAAGCCAGGGTGCCGCAGGAGGGCCTCGGACAGACGAAGGCCGGTGCCGCATTGGTCCAGAGGCAGGAGACCGGAGGCAGTCGGATTGGACCGCATCGCGCTCCTCTTCCCCGGACAGGGATCACAGCGAGTCGGCATGGGCAAGGACCTCTTCGAGGACTCTGCCGAGGTCCGCGAGCTGTATGAGCGCGCCTCGGAGGCCATCGAGTTCGACCTGGCGGCCGTGTCGTTCGAGGGGCCTGAGGAGGAGCTGACCAAGACCGTCAACGCCCAGCCAGCGCTCCTCGTGGCGAGCGTTGCCGCGTTGACGCTTCTCCTGAAGCGCGACATCGAGCCCTGGGCCGCCGCCGGCCACAGCCTGGGTGAGTACTCGGCGCTCGTGGCCGCGCGCAGCATGAGCCTTGAGGACGCGGTCCGTGCCGTGCGCGAGCGCGGCAGGCTCATGTACGAGGCCGGCCTCGAGAGGCCCGGCACGATGGCGGCCGTGATCGGCCTGGAGGAGGACGAGCTCGAGAGCGTGCTCAAGCAGGCGCGCGCTCACGGCATTGTCCAGATAGCCAACCTCAACTCTCCGACGCAGATAGTGATCTCAGGAGAGGTCGACGCGGTGACGATGGCGATGGACGCGGCCGCGCAGCGGGGCGCGAACCGCGTCGTCCCGCTCAAGGTGAGCGGGGCGTTCCACTCGGAGCTTCTGGTCTCCGCCCGCGACGGAATGGAGAGCGTGCTCGGGAGCGTCGCAATAGAGGCGCCGCGGTGCATCTTCGTTGCGAACGTGACCGGCGGAGCGCTCACTGACCCCGCTGAGATCCGCGCCAATCTGGTCAAGCAGATCGTCTCCACCGTCCGCTGGGTCGACTGCGTGCGCGCTCTGTCGAACAGGAAGGCGTCGCTGATGGTGGAGGTGGGCCCCGGCAACGTGCTCCGCGGGCTCGCCAGGAAGATCGACCCGGAGATACGCACTATGGGCGCCGGCAGCTTGCAGGAGATCGACAAGCTGCTGGCCGCCATCTCGGTTGGATAGCTACGCCGCCGACCGCGCTACATGCCGACCGCGGTCCGGCGGGACCTGCGGTCGCGCGCCGTTGAGCCGCGAGGCCGAGCGGAGGGACCGTTTATGACACTTGAAGGCAAGAGGGCCGTTGTCACGGGAGGCGGTCAGGGCATAGGCAGAGCGATAGCGCTCAGGCTCGCGTCGCTCGGCGCTGCGGTGGCGGTCGTCGACCTCAATCTCGACGGCGCCAAGACGGTAGCGGCCGAGATCGAGGCCGAGGGCGGAACGGCACGAAGCTACGCGCTGGACGTCGCGAACGCCGACCAGGTAGGCGAGGTCTTCGGCGCCATCGGCGAGGACCTGGGTGGTATCGACATCCTGGTGAACAACGCGGGCATCACTCGGGACGGCCTCCTGGCGAGAATGTCGCTGGCCGACTGGGAGATCGTCCTCAAGGTCAACCTCACGGGTGCGTTCAACTGCACACGTGCGGTCGCCCGCGGGATGATGTCTCAGCGCTACGGCAGGATCGTGAACGTCTCGTCGGTGGTGGGCCGCATCGGGAACGCGGGTCAGGCAAACTACGCGGCTTCTAAAGCCGGGCTCATCGCTCTCACGAAGTCCGTGGCGAAGGAACTGGGGAGCAGGGGAGTCACGGCGAACGCGGTCGCTCCCGGGTACATCGAGACCCAGATGACGCAGTCGCTGCCCGAGAAGGCTCGCGAAGAGTTCGCGTCGAAGATCGCCTTGAGGAGGTTCGGGACGCCGGAGGATGTGGCGAATGTGGTTGCTTTCCTCGCGTCCGATGATGGAGACTATGTGACCGGTCAGACGATAAACGTGGACGGTGGGATGGTCATGCAGTAGGGGCCGTCCCTGGTTTCATCAGACGAAGGGCGGGTTTTCATGGCAGACGTTGCAGAGAAGGTAAAGCAGGTAATCGCAGAGAAGCTCCAGATAGACCAGGGTCAGGTCACGATGGAGGCATCCATCGTTGAGGACCTGGGTGCGGATTCGCTCGAGCAGGCGGACATCCTCTTCTCGCTCGAGGACGAGTTCGGCATCACGGCCGACGACACGGACGAGGCCGAGGGACTGAAGACCGTCGCCGACATCGTCGCGTATCTCGAGAAGAAGGTCGCGGCCAGTTCCTGACCCGCTCGTGAGTCCGGCGCCCCGAGACGGGGACGCCGCGCTCGCCGCCCGGCGCGGTCCGGGCCGTCCTTCGCAGGTGTGGCGGAGGTACGGCCCGGGACGCGCGGGTGGTGCGGAGACGGGAAGGCGGAGCATCGGATGGGGCGCGGCAGAGGCGAGGTCGCGCCAGGCGCGAAAGGTCAGTTCATGCCCAGGCGAGTTGTGGTCACCGGGATGGGAGCCGTCACTCCCCTCGGCCTCTCGTGCGAGGCCAGTTGGGAGGGTCTGATCGCGGGCAAGAGTGCGGCCGCGACGATCAGGCAGTTCGACGCGAGCGGCTTCGCGGTCCGGATCGCGTGTGAGCTTCCCGGCTTCAACGCCGAGGACTTCATTGACGCGCGCGAGGCCCGTAAGATGGACCCGAGCACCCGGTACGGCGTGGCTGCATCGCTGATGGCGTGGAAGGACGCAGGTCTGGCGGAAGCAGGCTTCGACCCGGACAGGGTCGGGGTCATCATCGGCTCCGGTGTCGGCGGGATCCAGACGCTGGAGGAACAGCACACCGTCCTTATGGAGAAGGGGCCGAGGAGGATCAGCCCCTACTTCATTCCGATGATGATCTCGGACATGGCAGCCGGCGCGGTCTCCATCAGACTGGGCCTCAAGGGCCCGAACTACGCAACGGTCTCGGCCTGCGCGTCCGGCGCCCACGCCATAGGATCGGCGTTCCGAGCCGTCCAGCACGGCGACGCGGACACGGTCGTGACCGGTGGCACGGAGGCGGCCGTGTGCCCCATGGCAGTCGGGGGGTTCGCGTCCATGAAGGCGATCTCGACCAGGAACGACGAGCCCGAGCGCGCTTCGCGTCCGTTCGACCGCGATCGCGACGGCTTCGTTCTGGGCGAGGGCGCGGGCATCGTCGTCCTCGAGGAACTCGAGAAGGCGAAGTCGCGCGGCGCGACCATGTATGCCGAGATCGTCGGGTATGGCGCGACCGCTGACGCGTTCCACATCACGGCGCCTTCGCCGGACGGCGAGGGGATGGCGCGCGCGATGCGCGATGCCCTGGCCGACGCGTCTGTCGACCCGTCCGCGGTCGACTACATCAACGCGCACGGGACGTCCACCGAGTTGAATGACAAGTACGAGACGGCGGCCATCAAGCACGTGTTCGGCGACCATGCGAGGAAGCTCGCCGTGTCGTCGACGAAGTCGATGATCGGTCACCTTCTCGGCGCGGCAGGGGGCGTGGAAGCGGTCTTCACCGTGCTCGCGATCCGGAACTCGGTCATCCCGCCGACGATCAACTACGAGAATCCGGATCCCGAGTGCGACCTGGACTACACGCCGAACGTTGCCAGAGACGCTCGAATAGAGTACGCACTCACTAACTCCTTCGGCTTCGGCGGGCACAACGCCGTTCTTGCCTTGCGCCGGTACGAAGGCTGACACTCGAAACTACCCATGGCCGACATCAATCGCCTTGTCTCCCTCCTGTCGGGCAAGCTGTCCCGACAAGGTATCGAGAAGGGCCGCCGCAGTGAACTCATCACGCTCTGCCGCAAGCTGGGCGTTCGGTTCGGTGACCTGCGGCTTCTGAACCAGGCTCTCATGCACCGGTCGTACGTCCACGACGCGGACATGAGCCGCGGCGAGTCCAACGAACGCATGGAGTTCCTGGGGGACGCCGTGCTGGGGCTCGTCGTGAACGAGCACCTGTACTCGAGGTACGCGAAGCGCCAGGAGGGACGGCTCACCAAGATCAAGTCGCTCATCGTGAGCGAAGCGGTGCTCTCGCGCACCGCTGAAGATCTCGATCTTGGCAAGTTCATCCACCTCTCGGATAACGAGAGGGCGTCGGGCGGCGAGCAGCGCGCTTCGATCCTGGCGGACTCGTTCGAGGCCCTCATAGCAGCGATCTACCTGGACTCGGGGCTCGGAGACGCGCGCCGCTTCATCGCGCGGCACCTTCTCTCGAGCATCGACGAACTTCTCGAGGTCGATGAGTACAAGAACTACAAGAGCGTCGTGCAGGAGTACGCGCAGAAGAAGTTCGGCTCGAGGCCGCGCTATCGTGTGGTATCCGCGAAGGGCCCGGAACACGAGCGGACGTTCTTCGTCGAGCTTCGCCTGGACGGTCGCTCACTCGGTCGTGGAGAGGGTAAGAACAAGAAGGAAGCCGAGCAGATGGCGGCGAGAAGCGCGCTCGGGAAGCTGGGGCTTGTCGAAGGGGAGGATGGGAAAGCGCGTAAGATCAAGAAGAAGAGGCGCAGTCGGCCGCGCCGCCGCAAGAAGAAGGAGAAGGCCTCATGAACTACTTCTTGACGGAAGAGCAGGAGATGCTCAGAGACCTCTGCGCCCAGATCGCGAAGGAGAAGATGCTGCCTGTAAGGGCCGAGCTGGACGAAACGGGGGAGTTCCCCTGGGAGATCGTCAAGGTCCTGGCAGCCTCCGACATCTACGGCGTCTACATCCCCGAGGAGTACGGCGGGCTGGGCGGCGGTGTCATGGAGATGTGCGTCGCGGCCGAGGAGCTGTCGCGCGTATGCGGTGGCATCGCCCTGGCGTTCGCCGCATCCGCGCTCGGCGCGTACCCGATACTGCTGTTCGGCTCCGACGAGCAGAAGAAGAAATACCTCCCGTCAATCGCGGCAGGTGAGAAGCTGGCCGCCTTCGCCCTCACCGAGGCGAATGCCGGCAGCGACGCCGGAGCGATCGAGACCAGGGCGGTGGCCGACGGAGGCGAGTACGTCCTGAACGGTACGAAGCAGTGGATCACCGGTGGCGGGGAGGCAGAGGTCTACACGGTCATTGCCCGAACCAGCAAGGGCACGGGCATCCGCGGGATCTCCGCGTTCATCGTCGAGAAGGATACTCCCGGCTTCACGTTCGGCAAGAAGGAGAACAAGATGGGCATAAGGGCGTCGGCGACGCGCGAGCTCATCTTCCAGGACTGCCGCGTGCCAAAGGCCAACCTCATCGGCCGCGAGGGCATGGGCTTCATCGTGGCGATGCGCACGTTCGACAAGTCGAGGCCAGGCGTGGCCGCGCAGGCCGTCGGCATAGCGCAGGGCGCCTTCGATGAGGCCGCGAAGTACGCCCGCCATCGCGAGCAGTTCGGGCAGCCCATCGCGTCCTTCCAGGGCATCCAGTTCATGCTGGCCGACATGGCCACGCAGATCGAGGCCGCCAGGTCACTCGTCTACCACGCCGCGCGTGTCGTCGACTCGGGAGCCAAGGACATCTCGAAGATCTCCGCGATGGCCAAGCTCTTCGCGTCAGACGTCGCGATGAAGGTGACGACCGACGCGGTGCAGATCCTCGGCGGCTACGGGTACATGAAGGAGTATCCCGTCGAGAAGATGATGCGCGATGCGAAGATCACGCAGATCTACGAGGGCACGAATCAGATACAGCGGTCGGTCATCGCCTCGTCGCTGATAAAGGAGAGCGCGGCGAAGGAGCGTGACGAGTAGCCGCGGTCGCTCGCGGGGCGCCTTGACCGCGCGGTGACCGTGTCTCGGGCTGACGCCGATCGAACGCGGGAGCAGCGATGAAGATAGTGGTGCTCATCAAACAGGTGCCTGACACGACAGACGTCAGGATCGACAGGGAGACCAATACTCTCGTGCGCGAGGGCGTGCCGTCGATCATCAACCCGTTCGACACGTACGCGATCGAGGAGGCGCTCCGGATCCGCGAGGGTTCGGGAGAGGGGACCGTCACTGTCATGTCGATGGGGCCGCCGCAGGTCGAGGGCGCGCTGAGAGAGGCTCTCTCGCTCGGGGCGGACGACGCGGTGCTTCTCTCCGACCGGGCGTTCGCCGGGTCCGACACGTGGGCGACGTCCTACACGCTGGCCGCCGGGATACGCAAGCTCGGGGGCGCCGACGTCATACTCTGCGGCAAACAGGCCATCGACGGCGACACGGCGCAGGTTGGGCCTGGCGTCGCGCAGTTCCTCGACATCCCGCAAGTGACGTTCGTGCGCAAGCTCGAGGTCGCCGGTGACGGCACGGCGACGGCCCAGAGGATGATGGACGACGGCTACGACGTCGTTAGGACGCCGCTCCCGGCCGTCTTCACCGTGGTCAAGGAGATCAACGAGCCCCGTCTTCCGTCGCTCAAAGGTAAGATGAGGGCGAAGAAGGCCGAGATCACCGTGTGGGGGCAGGGCGACCTCGACGTCGACGCCGCGGAGCTGGGCCTCGATGGCTCCCCGACGAGGGTCGTCCGCGTCTTCGCGCCGGAGCCGAGGGGCGGAGGTGTCGTGTTCGAGGGCGACCTGGATGAGAGCCTGGAGAAGCTGGTCCCCGAGATCGTCGGGATAGTGAAGGGCGGTTCGTAGACGCCCCGTCGACTCACAGCGAGAGGTCGGATGTGAGCAGCATAGAGGTTCTGGAAGAACGTTGTGTCGGTTGTGAGCTGTGCATCAAGGCGTGTCTCTACGACGCGATCGAGATGCGCGACGGGCTCGCCGTGATCAAGGACAACTGCACGCTGTGCGGCGCCTGCGTAGACGCGTGCAAGTTCGACGCGATACTGCTTCGCAGGGACGCGGCGGCGGAGCCTGACACGCCGTCGGGCGAGTATAGAGGTGTCTGGGTCGTGGCCGAGCAGCGCAACGGAGAAGTCCACGGCGTTACGTTCGAGCTTCTGGGCAAGGGCAGGGAGCTTGCCGATACGCTCGGTGTGCCGCTCGGGGCCGTGCTGCTAGGATCGGGCGTCCTCGAGATCGCCGATGATCTGGTGGCGCACGGAGCGGACATCGTCTACGTGGTCGACGAGCCCGCGCTAACCAACTACCAGGACGAACCCTACTCCGCCATCGTGGCGGAGCTGATCGTGCGGCACAAGCCGGAGATAGTCCTGACGGGAGCCACATCGACGGGCCGCTCGCTCATCCCGCGCGTAGCGATACGCGTGCGTTCGGGACTCACCGCTGACTGCACGGGCCTCGCCATCGACGACGAGAGCAGGAACCTGCTTCAGACCAGACCGGCCTTCGGCGGCAACATCCTGGCCACCATCGTGTGCCCGGATCACAGGCCGCAGATGGCCACCGTGAGGCACAAGGTGATGGTGCCGCTCGAGCGCGATGCCTCGCGAAAGGGCGAGGTCGTGCGCGAGAAGGTGGACGCGTCGCTTCTCGACTCGCGGGCGGCCTTTGTCGAGTTCGTGAAGGACATGACGCAGACGGTCAACATCGCGGAGGCGGACATCATCGTCTCAGGCGGGCGAGGCATCGGCGGATCCGAGAACTTCAAGCTTGTCGCCGATCTGGCGGAGGCGCTCGGAGGGGCGGTGGGGGCTTCGCGCGCCGCCGTCGACGCCGGCTGGATCCCGTACTCGCATCAGGTGGGCCAGACCGGCAAGACCGTCCAACCCAAGCTCTACATCGCCTGCGGCATATCCGGAGCGGTGCAGCATCTTGCGGGAATGCAGTCGTCGAAGGTCATCGTTGCGATCAACAAAGACCCCGACGCGCCGATCTTCAAGAGCGCCACATTCGGGATCGTGGGCGACCTGAACGAGGTTCTTCCGGCCCTGACGAGGAAGGTCAGGGCCGCTCTCTAGAGCATCCTCGCGACCGTATCCATGTGACAAGACACGGCCGTCCCCGGTTATCCCGGGGGCGGCCGTGTCTGCAGAGGCCGTCTCAGCTGCGGCCCGCACTCACGGGGAGACGCGCAGCTCACCCAATCTATCGTCGACCCTGTTGTCCATCGGTATGCACTCGGGCGGCGCCGGGATCGACTCCGGTAGGTCGGTGGCGGACTCCGAGATCTGCACGGGGAACTGCTCGAGTAGCCCCTCGGGCAGAACGTTGGTCACCACCCGCCCGCTCATCTCCATCGGAACGGGAAGCCCGAGGGCGGCCAGCAGCGTCGGGGCGACGTCTACAGTGCTCAGACTCAGTGTGTGGGTCTGCTGCGGAAGGTGAGGACCGCGCA
>CAZLTC010000023.1:0-36446 GCA_964562405.1 uncultured bacterium
CATCAACGAACTCACTGACGGACTTTGCTGCTGTCGCCATCACGATCTCCTCTGCGAATCCGACTCCTCCGAATCACCCGCCGGGCGTCCCCTGGTCCGCGCCCGGACATACGAACTCCGGAGGCAAGCCCCCGGTAACCAGCACGAATGAGGAGTCTAACATGGGAGTTTAGGCCCAGTCAATGGGGGATTCCGGGGCTCCGAACGCCTTCGGGGGGGGGGCGGCAGCCCCCCCGAAGACAGGTCTCGCAAGACGCCACTAGAGAGACCCCTACCTCAGCACGACGAGCTTGCGCGCCACGGTGTCCGCCCCGTAGGTGGCGCGAACGAAGTAGACGCCGCTGGCGACCTCGTTGCCCGTCTCGTCCGTCCCGTCCCAGACGAGCCTTCCCGACGAGGCATCCGGGGGACCGTCAGTCAGGACCTTGACCAGCCTGCCGGCGGGGCTGTAGACCGCCACTCTGAACGCCCCCTGCGACCGCGGCGTCTCGTAGTCGATCGAAACGCTGCCCGGCGCCGGGTTCGGCGCCGGCCGGCCGAGAGACAGCACGCTCACCTGCTGCCCCTCGTCGATGCCCGCGTACCCGCATCCGCCGTCACCGTAGACGCCCATCTGGACGCTCCACGGATTGTAAGCCGGCAGGCACGGCGAGTCGGAGTGCAGCGTGAGGTCCTCGCCCGGCTCGTCGCAGAAGTACGGGTCGCGGAAGAGGTTGTCGTGGTGCGTGCCGCACAGGCTATCGCCGCCCGCGTTGGCGTACGAGAGGCTGTGGTAGGTCGTCGGGAGCTTGGGTCCGGTGCACTGAAGGCCCCCGCCACCTCCCCAGTTGTACCCGATGATGCACTGCGCGATGGTCGGCTGCGAGTCGTTGCTCTGTATGGCGCCGTAGCTCGCGTTCGACGTGGTGTTGTGAATGATGTTGGAGCGTGTGATCTGAGCCTCGGACTCATAGGGTATGAAGAGCGCGCCGCCCGACGTACTCGCAGTGTTCCACTGGATCTGCGCGCGCACGATGTTGGGCGCGGAGCGGCCGATGTACATGCCGCCGCCACCCTGCGAGGAGTTCCCGTGTATGAAGCAGTCGTAGAGGCTGAACGTGTTGTACGTGTCGTAGATGCCACCTCCGAGCAAACCGGCCGAGTTGTCCGTGATGTGAACGTCCTCGAGCCTGCCGCCCATCGAGTCCTTGGAGGCGAAGATGCCTCCGCCGTAGTCGCTGGCCGTGTTGTGAATGATGGCGACGTCCCTGAGCCTCGGCGAGGCTTCCAGCCATGCGATTCCTGCTCCGTAGGTGGCCTGGCTCTCTACGATCGCCATGTCCTCGAGCTTCGGCGACGCGCCGTCGCAGAAGATGCCGCCGCCGTAGGTGAACGTGCCCGAGGGGTTCCCGGCGGCGATGGTGAACCCGCTGATCACCGTGGTCGTGTCCTGACCGCCGTGGAGGTAGATGCCGCGGCCTGAGAACCCGCAGTCGATGAAGGTGTTCCCGGGGTCGCCGGTTGCTTCGAGAGTGAGGTTCCGGCTCCCGAAGTCGAGGTTCTTGTTCTGCGTCCCCGTGTACATGCCGGGCAGCACCTGCACGACGTCGTGCTCGCACGGCGCGGCGCTGATCGCGGGCTGTATGGTCGTGTAGCTCCCGCTCCCGCCCACATCGACGACGATGATGTTGGGATACCACGACGCCTGCACCGCCGCGTTCGGGTGGTTGCCGATCTGGTCGGTGTAGCTGGCATCGTGTGTGGACGATCCGCTCACGATGCCGCAGGCGTAGTTGGTGAGCACGACCGGCGTCGGCACCTCGTCGCACGGCGCTATCATCTGCCAGCTGGTGCTGCCCGAGGTTCCAGTTGTCGAAATGCCGGAGATGACCTTCATGTTGGACTCCCCGGCCGCCATCTCGTAGCCGCCCGCCTCAATCAGGTTCGCGTAGACGGCCGGGTTCACATTGTAATCGCCGTCAAACGGATGCGGCCCTGGATACTCCACGTCGAGAGAGAACGTGAACTGCGTCCCTCTCGGCGGCGGGTTGGGGCTCACGTCGTAGTCCAGGAACCAGGGTGCTGTGAAGAGCGCCCACCGGTAGTACCTGGTCCACAGGTCGTCCACGAAGATCGTCTGATTGAAGTGCACGTTCGGCCCCTGGTATGGCGGCGAGTACCACGGGTCGTGCACGATGAAGACGTTCGTCCCGTCGTCGTACCCCTTGATGACGCGGAAGTGGCCGGAGCTGTGGCTCGTGTCGTAGTACGTGAGCGGGATGACAGGGTAGTCGGAACTGATGAGGTTCTTGAGGTCGGTGTAGCGGTCAACGTAGTCTGGGTCGCCGGTGTTCGGGTACGACCACTGGTTCTCGGAGGCGGCGTACCCGCACCAGCGCTCGTCGTAGCCCTGAAGCGTCGGGTCGCCGGGCGCCGTGCTGTTCTGGCTGAAGTGCGCCGCGCGGCGCAGGTCATCGGTGTAAACGCCATAGCCCGAGTTGGCCGCGGCCGCGTAGCCGATGTCGGTCTGGTTGACGTGCACGCCCCAGTAGTCGAACACCATCTCGAGCGACGCGGGGCCGCAATGATACGACGTGCCCTGGTAGTAGTGGGGCACCGAGCTGATGTCGTAGTACGAGGGGTAGCGACCGTCGGGCCGGTCCGGGCCGTCAGGCGGCGCGGACGACGATGAACCGTCCGTATCACCGGAGATCAGCGTACCCAGATCGCGCTCCTGTACGAGATCGTCATCAACGCCCACACGCACGTCGGACTCGTCCCACAGGTTCGCGAAGATCTCGGTCCCGCCGCTCTCGTAGCGCCAGTAGATGTACTTGTTCGCCATGCTGACGGCGCGAAGCTCCGAGGCGTCGCAGCGCGTGCCGGCCGCCTGCCCGATAAGCGCGGCCGCGCGCTCACGGTCGACCGTCGGGAACGGACCACGGTCGCGAAGCTCACAGTACCCCTGCCACACGCCGGTGGCCGCGTCGATCGTGATGACCGAGTTCGGGACCGAGCGTTCGTCGAGCAAGGGGATCATGTAGTACGAGGGTGAGAGGTCGGCGTAGCGGTGGACGAGTATCGGTTCGCCCGCTCCCACTGGGTCAGACCACGCCGCGAACGCGCCGGGCGCGTCCGGGTGCGCACGCGTGTACGTCGCGACATCAGCGACGCGCACGGTCGCAGCGTCGCGGGCCTCGGCATACGTCACGGCCGATGCGGTGATCGGCGCGAACACGCTGACGAGAAGAACTGAAGCAGGAACGATCGTGGTGAGAGTGGGCCGTCGCATGGCAACCTCCTTGGTCCCGCGCGAGGGCGACGCAAGAACGCACGAGTGGATGATCGACGCGCTGACTGGCGGTCATTGTGAATTGTACCACCTATCTCTGGCAATGGCAAGAATTCGGGAGTAGCGCCCGGTGGAGCGGCGCCCTCCGATGTGAATTACAACCATGCGCGGGGTTGAGTTGGAAGTCTGCTGAGGGCCTAGTACGTCCGCTCGGACATGAGCACAACGTAGCGGCCGTCGTCGGCGGCGGTGGAGACGTTCCCGAACACCTTCTGCATGTGGCGCTTCACGCCGGCATATCGCATGAGCACCAGATACAGGCGGCCGTGGATGCGCATGTGCGCGTAGGCCTCGTCGACGAGGGGAAACAGCACGTCGTTCCCGGAGTGGAACGGCGGATTGCTGATGACGCGGTCGAACCGCTCGCCCGGCACCGCGTCGAACCGGTCTCCGAGGACCGCCTCAACCCTGGGCTTGCCGTTCTTCCGCGCGTGGTTCAGGTGGTGGGACTGGATGTTCTCTGACGCATAGTCTACGGCGCGCGCGTTGCAATCGACCATGACAACGCGACCGACGGACGCCAGGTGCGCCGCGACGATGCCGATGGGACCGTAGCCGCAGCCGACGTCGATGATGGAGTGCCTCGGCCGGACGTCGATCGTCTCGATCAGGAGCCGCGTCCCCTCGTCGATATCCTTGCGCGAGAAGATGCCCGCACGCGTCCGGAAGCGGTACTTCCTACCTCGCAGCTCCGCCTCCACCACGTGCTCGTAGCGGGACAGGTCGACCGCCTCGGCCGGGCAGATGGGGCTCCGCTCGGCGCGCATCACCCAGTAGCCGCCCGACCTCCGCACGACCTTGACCGGACCGATGATCTCGCCGAGCTTCCGCATGTAGCTCCGCGCTCCGCGGTTCGCCTTGGCGACGAGGAAGAACTGCCCGCCGTTTCTCATCTTCGACTGCGCGGACTCGATCATCTCGAAGATGGTCTCGGTCCCCTCCTCGACCGGAGGGTTCAGCGCTACGATGGTGAAGTAGCCGTTGCGAAACCTGTCGAGCGTGTGGTCGAGCACGACGTGCGTGTTCGTCGCAGCGTTGGCCTTGACGTTCTTCTGAGCGAAGCGCACGGCCCGGATGTCGGAGTCGACCATCTGGATGTCGAGATCGGGAGCGCTGTCAGCCACGGCTACGCCGACCGCTCCGTAGCCACACCCGTAGTCCAGGATGCGGTCGCCACGGGTGGGGTTCAGCTGCTCGATCAGGAGCGAGGTCGACTTGGCGACCTTGTCCTTCGAGAAGAGCCCGCCGGCGGCGCGGAAGGTCCTCTGGTGCTTCTTGAGCTTCTGGGTGAACTCGTAGGAAGTGTTTACCATGTAAGGAGTTAGACGGCCCCTTGCCGCCGGCCCGGCGCACCGGGTCTCCGCCCGTGTCGCCCCTCGCGGGAGAACCTGTCCCCCGTGAGCGGGAGAAAATGATGCCCCGCCTGCTTGAAGCGGGGCATCCGCGAGCTGGAGGCTTGCGCCTTCAGCAAAAGAAGCAGTGACGATATGGAAGTGACCGGCCTGGAAACGGCGACTATCCATTCTCCGGCGGCGCATACCTCAATCGCGGCCGGCATCTTTTCATGTCGAGCGAACTATACGCCCACGCGCACCATCTGGTCAAGAGCTTTCTCGCTCGACAGACGCGAACCTGACGCGTCCCACGCGCTTCGCGACGAGTGCTCCTCCCACGAACATCGGAACGAAGTAGAGAGCGAGCCGCCAGAGCACGAGCGACACGCCTACGAACCGCGCCGGAAGGTACGCGGCGAAGAAGCCGATGTATCCCCCCTCGCCGACGGCGAGCGAGCCGGGCGTTGGCGACGCGGCGATGATGGGCTTGAGCACACCCTGCATCAGGATCGGCCCGACGACGGACCCGCGGTATCCGAAACCCCAGAGTATTACAACCGCCATCGCGAACTCGACGACGTACGCGAGCGCCACGAGCAGGACGCCGGCGGCCAGGACCGCCCTCCGTTTCCGCCCCATCGTGGTGAGCGCCTCGCGGAACACGTGCGACTCCTCCCGCAGGAGAACGCGCACCTCATCGACGCGCTGCCGCCAGCGGCCCCTCAGCCTGCGGGCTACGAACGCCGCTATGCGGTCGACGACCTTGTCGAACAGGTCCGGTTTCCTGAGCAGGATGACGAGCATGACCATCACGAGGCCGGTCGGCAGGATCGAGATGGGACCCACGATCTTGAGGAACGTGAGCGACTCACCGGAGCCCCTCCATCCGAAGAGCGCCGCAACGACCACGCCGACCAGGATGAAGAAGAAGAACACTCCCGGCACGAACCCCTTCACCAACACGACGGCGGTCGCCCAGCCGGCGCGCACGCCCTTCCTGATGAGCAGATAGCCCTGATAGGGAACGCCCGCGGCGCTGACCGGTATCAGCTGCGAGATGAAGTAGCCCTCCAGCGTGAGTTCGAGCGACTCGAGTACGGACAGCTTGGCCTCCTGCGTGCCGTTGACGAGCACGAGAAGGCCAAGCCCCTCGAGGAACATCCGCAGAAGGATGATCGCGAAGAGCGACGCGAGGAGCACTCCCCCGAACGACGCCACACCCCGCCACGTCTCCTCATCGGTGGTCGCGAAGAGTGTGATCGCCATGATGGCGAGGCTGCCCAAAAGGAAGATGAAGGCGGCTCGCACCATCTTGGACCGCTCGAGCGGGGGTCTCTTGGGTTGCGTTTCCAGGCTCTGCCCTCTCCCGAGATTGGAGGCGGCGCGTCCGGGCGAATCAGATCGTTCGGCGCCTCGGGACTCACGGACACCGCAACTATAGGAAGGAGAGGCACTTGGGTCAAGCGCGCTACCTATAGAGCGACTTTATCGCGCCCCAGGTGCTCTCGACGGCGTCTGGCAGCCCCTCCGACGAGGAGACCACTAGCCAGGAACCGAAGTTCACCCCGTTTGACACCTCGTCTCCGGTGCCCAGAGGGTTCGCGAGCGCGTTGTGGGGCCCGGACGAATCGCCCCACCAGCAGCACCGCGCGTCGGCCGGCGCCCGGCCGGCCGACTCCAGATGGATCGCCACACCATTCCCGACGAATTCGCACGCGTTCGCCGTGACGCCGGTCCCGTCAACGTAGAACCCCCCGCCGAGCCCACCGGACCAATTGCCGAGGAACGCGCAGCGCGAGAACGAGGTCGTCGATGTGAGCATCCATGCGGCACCCCCCTGGAGGGTCGCGCGGCAGTCCGATACGGTGCAGTCCTCCATGTCGAAGGATGAGTCGGACGCGTAGAGCCCGCCCCCCTGGTACGATGCATCGCTCGACTCGACCCTCGTTCTGCGCACCGTCACCAACGCGGCCGACACGAAGCAGAGCCCGCCTCCGAACTCGGCATCGTTGCCCTCCAGAGTGCAGTCGTCGATCGTCGCCGTGCCGACAGACACGCACACGCCGCCCCCCGACCCGCCAACGTTATCGACGAACTCACAGTCCCTTATCAGGACATCGGCCGCGCCGTCGGTTGCAACTCCGCCGCCTATCCCAGCGGCCGTGTTCCCCTCGAAGCGGCATCGCACGAGCCTCGCGTGCGAGTCGCCCTCTATCCAAGCTCCCGCCCCTGAGCCTCCGGTGTTCCTGACGAAATCGCAATCGCGCACGATGACGTCCCCGTTCTCACAGTGGAGGCCGGCGCCGTGGTTGCCCGCGGTGTTCTCGGTGAAGATGATGTCCGTGAAGAGCGGTGATGAGTTGAGGCAGCGGACCCCGCCGCCGGAGCACCAGGGTCATTGCCCCTCGGCGTGTCCGTTTCTGATCGTGAAACCGGAGATGACGGTGGTCGTATCGACGCCCGTGTAGATGCCGATCACCTGGACGTCGCCGCTTCCATCAAGCACGGTCTGCGTCGGCCCGGCCTCCGAGAGAAGCTTGAGCCCCTGCTTGTGGGGCCACTCGAGGTTGACCTTGTATGTTCCGGGGGCGACGAGAATGGTATCGTACGGGGCACTCAGGGCAAATGCGATGTTGATCGTACCGGCGTTGGACGGCACACGGATGACGTCCGCCCGTACCCGAGCGGAAGACAGCAGCACCGCGACAACGAACAGAGCGCTGGTCAGCAACGCGCGCGCCTTCATTCCCTGCCTCCCAGGCACAACCAAGAACGAGCTTCCGCAACCATACATTCGATTCTATCACGGGTGTTTCACGTAAGGAAGAAACGCCCCGATTCAAGGGAACATTTCTTGCAGTTCTTGACCTCTAATGCTACGTTGTCCGCAACGAAGGAGGAACTGCATGCGCACTGCATCTGTGATCCTGGTTGTACTTGGGCTCCTTCTCCTCGCAACGGTCATAGCGACCGGCCCAGAGACCGCGACGGCGGCAGCCGGTCTGCGAGACCGCCCCCTCGAGGGGTATGGAACCGACACGCCCGGTGGTTCGGGCGGCTCGACGTACCAAGTGACCTCCCTGTCAGACAGTGGCCCTGGAACGCTCCGCGACGCGCTGGCGGGCTCCAACCGCAACGTGACGTTCGCGGTCGGCGGCACGATAGAGCTCGCGAGCACGATTCGCATCTCCGGGAGCTTCGTTACCATCGACGGAACTACCGCCCCCTCTCCGGGCATCACCATCACTGCCGCGAATTCGGGTGTGACCGGCGCGCTCCTCGACCTCAAGGAGTGTCACGACATCATCGTCAGGAACATCCGCATCTGCGACGCGCCGGATCCCGATCTCGGCGACAACCTGAGGATCTGGGACGACGCCTACAACGTCGTCATAGACCACTGTTCATTCCGCCGCGGCGGCGACGGAGCCCTCGACATCTCCGACCGCGCACACGACGTGACCGTGCAGTGGTGCATCATCGCCGAGACGGTGAAGAACTCGCTCATAAGAACCGACCTCCACAACCTGTCGCTTCACCACAATCTCTACGTGGGCGGCGATGAGCGAAACCCGCAACTCGATGACGCCGACTACGTCGACATGGTCAACAACGTCATCTGCGACTGGGCCAGCAACTACGGGACGCGAATCCGCAACGGTTCGACAGCCAATCTCGTCAAGAACTACTACCTGGCCACACCCAGGAGCGACGAGTCGGACGCCGTGATCATCAACACGGATGCGGAGGGCGTCTACATGAGCGGGAATATCATGCCGAACTCCTGCGGAGCCTGCGGGACGACCGGTGTGAGATATCCGGCGCCTGCGGTGACCGAGATGGGACCGACGGAGGCCCTCTCGGCCGTCCTGTCCGAGGCGGGCGCCTGGCCGCGTGATTCCGAGGACCAGTCCTACATCCTCGCGACGACCGGCACGCCTGTCGAGTCGACGTCGTGGGGTTTCATTAAGTCGATGTTCCGATAGAGCCGGTTTCGGACCGGAGGGACATCGACCAGAAGTCCGCCATACGACCGCCGCGAGCCCACTCCCGCGGCGGTCGTTGCTGTCTATCCGTCGTACACGTCCTTAGCCACAGGCGCTGTCCGCCTCCCCGGCCAGCACGCGTGTTGCCACTCCCCCCGACTCGCGCTATCATCGTGGTTCGCCCATGAGACGGAGGTTCGTGAGAGGCAATGCCGGCAAACCTTCCCCCTGACTTCAAGGTGGCGGAGCGCAAGTTCCGCGACGCCAAGACCGTGCAGGACAAGATCGTTGCCCTGCAGGAGATGATGGCGATCTGCCCTAAGCACAAGGGCACCGACCATCTCCGCGCGGACATGAGGCGCCGGCTCTCCAAGCTCCGCGAGGAGGAGCAGCAGAGCCACAAGAAGAGCCGCTCCGGCCCGTCCTTCCACGTGCCCAAGGAGGAGGCGCCGCAGGTCGTGCTCATCGGGACGCCGAACGTCGGCAAGTCCCAGCTCGTGGCGATAGCCACGAACGCCGAGCCGGAGGTCGCCCCATACCCCTTCACGACCCGCTCCCCGCAGCCGGCGATGATGCCGTACGAGGACATCCAGATACAGCTCATCGACATCCCTCCGCTCTCTCCGGACCACATCGATTCGTGGGTCCCGGAGATCATCCGAAATGCCGACGCCGCCCTCCTCATCGTCGACCTTGACGCCGACGACTGCGTCGACACGTATCAGTTCGTAAGGGATACGCTGACCGAGAAGCGCATCCGACTGAGCCGCGTGCTCGACCCCTCCGAAGAGGAATCCCCACGCGACGTCAAGCAGACGATCGTCGTCGCCAACAAGACCGACAGCCCGAACGCCGCCGAGAACCTGGCGTTCCTGAGGGAGGTAGTCGGCGATGAATTTCTCATCGTCCCGATCTGCGCCGGCATCGGGCATGGGCTGGACGAGTTGAAGCGAACGCTGGTCAAGATGCTCGACATCGTGCGCGTCTACGGGAAGGTGCCCGGCAAGCCGCCGGACATGAACCGGCCGTTCATCCTCCCGCGAGGCAGCACGGTCACAGACGTGGCCCGCAAGATCCACCGCGAGTTCGGTGACAAGATTAAGGCGGCGCGCGTCTGGGGGTCTGGGAAGTTTGACGGCCAGACCGTGGATGGCAGTCACGTTGTAGAGGACGGAGACATTCTCGAGATACAGGTAGGCATGTAGGCCCGCGCGCTCTGGCGAGCGGGCGACCATCACAGGAGAAGGCATGACCAAGAAGCAGCTGGTGTATGGACCCACGTTCGAGGAGATGCTGCACCCGGACAAGATTCGCAAGGACATACGCGAGAAGGCGCTCGAGGTCGCGAAGACCGACCCGCTATCGGAGTACAACCTCTTCAACATCACGTGGCGCAACACGGAGGGCCGCATCTACCACGTCGTGCTCCCCAAGGAGCTGACGGGCATCGATGCGAATATCGCCGTCATCTACAGCAAGGACTTCCCCACGCGAAGCCACAAGGTCGGAGCCACCTACTCCGTCTGCATGGAGCACCAGCTGCGTGGTGACATCGAGCCGGGCGTGCACACGCTGGTGTGGCCGTCGACCGGCAACTACGGAATCGGCGGCGCCTACGTAGGGCCGAGAATGGGATACGACTCGATCGTCATACTCCCGGAACTCATGAGCCGCGAGCGCTTCGAGCAGATCGAGTGGTTCGGCGCGCGCTACGTCAAGACCCCCGGCTGCGAGAGCAACGTCAAGGAGATCTACGACAAGGCGAACGAACTCCGCAAGGACCCGCGCAACCGCATCATGAACCAGTTCGAGGAATTCGGGAACTACCGCTTCCACTACTACTGCACCGGCAACTCCTGCATCGAGGTCGCGCGCGAGCTTCATGAGAAAGGCATCGGGAACGGTCGCATCGCCGCGTTCGTCTCGGCGATGGGCTCCGCCGGCACCATCGCGGCGGCCGAGCGCATCAAGCACGAGTTCCACGAGTCGCGGACGATCGGCGTCGAGCCCATCCAGTGCCCTACGCTCTACTGGAACGGCTACGGCGGCCACGACATCCAGGGCATCGGCGACAAACACGTCACATGGATCCACAACGTCTTCGAGATGGACGCCATCATGTGCGTCGACGACATCGAGTCGAAGAAGGGTCTCCAGCTCCTGACGGAGGAGGCCGGCTGGAAGACGATGTCCGACCGCTACGGCGTTCCCGAGGAGAGCATCCGGCAGATGAGCGAGATCATGGGTATCTCGGGTGTCTGCAACGTGCTCGCCGCGATCAAGACCGCGAAGTTCTATCACATGGGGAGCGACCAGACCGTGTTCACCGTGGCGACCGATACGATGGACCGCTACCACTCGGTCATGGCCGAACTCTCGGAGACCTACGGTGCCATGGACGAGGTCGAGGCAGCCGTCCGCATGGGCTCCATCTTCCACGGCGCCAAGCTCGACTGGATACGCGAGGGGACGCAGCTCGCCAAGCAGAGCTGGTTCAATCTGAAGTACTACACGTGGGTCGAACAGCAGGGGAAGACCGTCGAGGAACTGGACGCCCAGCGCGATCCCGCGTTCTGGCTCGCAGAGCAGGCCAAGGTCGCCGAGACCGACAAGCTGCTCAAGGAGGCACGGGGCTGGTAGGTGCTCCACGAAGGGACTTCGGAGGAAGAGACATGAGGCTCATCGCCATCCTGTTCGCAGGGCTGCTCGTTGTGGTGCCGCTTGCCGCGTCAGCCGTCACGATCGTCGTGGACGTCGGCGATACGGGCGATCACACAACGATCCAGGCCGGCATCGACGCGGCCTCCGAGGGCGACACGGTGCTCGTCTACCCTGGCACCTACACCGGAGAGGGCAACCGGGACATCGAGTTCGGGACGAAGAACATCGTGCTGAGGGGGCGCGACGGGGCGGAGACCACGCTGATAGACAACCAGGGCGTGGGCGACTACCGCCTCTTCATCTTCCGCAGCAGCGGCCAGGACACCACGTGCGTAATAGACGGGTTCACGATCGCCGGCGGGAGGCAGAACGGCACGTACTACGCTGGCGCCGGTATTCTGATCGACGGGACGCCCACGCCGCAGATGCCGACCAGCCCCAAGTTCATGAACTGCGTGGTCCGCGGCAACCAGAGCTGGAATGGCCCCGGCGGAGGCGTATTCATCAACACGCACTGCGAGCCTGTCTTCAGGAACGTGCGCTTCGAGTCGAACTACGCGCGCACCGGAGGAGGTGGCGCGTATTGCATCTGGTGGTCCAACGTCCGGTTCTCGAACTGCACGTTCGTGGAAAACCAGAACGTATTCGAGGGCGCCGGCGGAGGACTGTACTGCAAGTTCGACTCGGACGTCACCCTGGTCAACTGCATCTTCGAGGAAAACATCGCCAACGCCGGCGGCGGGTTCGCCTCTTACGACAGTTCTCCGACCCTCACGAACGTCACGTTCCTCGGCAACCTCGCAAGCGCCGCGGGAGGCGGAGGCGCCGTGCACTGCGAGGAGGCGTCCCCGACGCTCACGAACGTCACCTGCTGCGCCAACCGCGCGCAGGGCGACGGCCAGGGCGAGGCACTCTACGCGATGAACGAGTCCCACCCGACCCTGGTGCGTTCGCTGTTCGCCTTCTCCGGCTACGCTCCGGCTTCGCGCAGCAGTGCCGACGATTCGACCCTGTCCACGAGCGCCACCGCCGGAGCGGCGTCCGACACCCGAGGCCTCTCCTTCTACTGCGACGCCACGAGCGGCTTCAGCGTGCTCGAGTGCTGCTCCTACGGTAACGTGAGTGGCAACGACATCTGCTCGGTCACGTGCGGCGAACGCGTCCCCGACCTCATCTGCGAGGACCCGCTCTTCTGCGACCCCGGCGCGGGCGACTTCAGGCTCGCCCCGACCTCCCCGTGTCTCCCCGCCAACAACACGTGGGGCGTCCTCATAGGTGCCCACGGGGAGGGCTGCGCGCAGCCCTCCGTCCGGGAGTCATCCTGGGGCGCGATCAAGGCGCTGTACCGCTAGGCCCATCCCTTGAATCTCCATTCATCTTGACAGAAGGCCCTCTTCTTGCTAGAGTAAGAGTAGTCTTACTTTGTGAGGGTCATCATGCTTACGCCCAGGGCCGCAGACTATCTGGAGACGATCTACCTCCTCTCGCTGACCAACGACACGGTCGGCGTGTCGCAGGTCGCGGCCGAGCGTGACGTGACCATCCCCAGTGCCCGCGCCGCGGTCGGCAACCTCAAGAAGGGCGGGTTCGTCCGGCAGGAGCACTACGGCAAGATCGTCCTCACCGACAAGGGTCGCGCCCGCGCGGAGAGCGTCTACGCCACGCACCGCGCCCTCTTCCGCTTCATTCACGAGGTGCTCGGCGTCGACGCCGAGACCGCCGATGGCGAGGCGTGCAAGCTCGAACACGGGCTTTCATCCGAGACCAAGACCAAGCTCGTCCAGTTCATGGACGCGAACGCGGCAGACCGAACAGTGTGACGGACTGGACATGGAACGCATCATCCTGGCAGTGATACTCATAGCGGCCGTGACCGCAGCCGGCATCATGCTGCGCCGTTCGTTCAGGCGCGCGGCAGCAGGCGGGGGTCCTTGCGTTGGATGCCCCATGGCCGGCAGCTGCGATGGGTCCCACGCCCAGGCCGACGGGCAGGCGGAGGATGCGCGACGTGACGAGGAGGTAAGCCCGTGATTCATCATACCTTCCCACTCGCGGTCCTGCAGCCCGGCGACGCCGGAACCGTCGTCGACGTCGGCGGCGAGGGTGCCTTCAGGCGTAGGCTCCTCGACATGGGATTCATCAAGGGCGCCCCGGTCAGGGTAATAAAGCACGCCCCGCTCATGAGCCCCATCGAGTACTGCGTAGGCGGCACGCACGTGACGCTCCGCCGCAAGGAAGCGATGCACATCGTGGTCGAGAAGCGGCCCGTCTGTGAACCGGTCAACGGCCAGATATGCAAGCGCGGCCGCGGGTTAGGACTCCGGAGGGGCAAGGGACGCGGATGGTGGAGAAGAGGCACCTCAAGATAGCCCTCGCGGGCAACCCCAATTCCGGCAAGACCTCGATCTTCAACGCGATGACAGGCGCCCGGCAGAAGGTAGGCAACTGGCCGGGCGTTACTGTAGAGAAGAAGGTCGGAGCCCTGTCGTTCCGCGGGTACGACATCGAGGTCGTCGACCTCCCAGGCACCTACAGCCTCACGGCATACTCCGTCGAGGAGCGCGTTGCGCGCTCGTTCATCGTCGAGGAGTCGCCCGACGTCGTCATTCACGTTGTCGACACGGGCAACCTCGCGCGAAACCTCTACCTGACGGTCCAGCTCATGGAGTTGGGCGTCGACCTTGTGCTCGACCTCAACATGTGGGACGAGTTCGAGGACTCCGGCGCCACGCTCGACCTCGACAAACTCCACGTCATGATAGGCGCGCCCATCGTCACCACGGTGGCGAGCCGCGAAGAAGGCATCCGGGGGCTGCTCGACGCTGCGATCGACCTCGTCGAGAACCGCGAAGAGCACCACAGGCACGTTCCCATCTCCTACGGACCGCACGTCAACGACGTGCTGACGGAACTCATCGGGCTCATCGAGAAGTGTGACGAGATAGCGAGCGCGGCCCCGGTCCGGTGGACGGCCATCAAGCTCCTCGAGCGCGACCCGCAGGCCATGAAGCTCGCCTCATGCAACACGCCCCAGGCCGCCATCGTGCGCGAGGCGGTCGAGCGGCTGACCAGGCACATACAGAACGCCACCGGCTCCGACGCTGAGAAGGTCATATCCGAGGGTCGTTACGGCTACATAGAGGGCGCGCTCCGGGAGGCTCTGACCGCGCAGACGAGCGACAGGATGGAGGTCTCGCGGAGGATAGACGAGGTTCTCACCAACAGGTTCCTGGGCTACCCCGTGTTCCTGTTCCTCATGTGGGTGCTCTTCCAGGTCACGTTCCGCGTGGGCGATTACCCCGAGGTGTGGATAAGCAGGTTCGTGACGTGGCTTGGAACGACACTCGGGGGCATCCTGCCGGCGTCGATGCTCTCGTCGCTTCTGGTTGACGGCGTCGTGGGCGGCGTGGGCGCCGTCATCGTGTTCCTGCCCAACATCCTGATCCTGTTCCTGGGCGTTGCCTTCCTCGAGGACTCCGGGTACATGGCCCGCGCGGCGTTCCTGATGGACCGTCTGATGCACAGCCTCGGCCTCCACGGTAAGTCCTTCATCCCCATGCTCATGGGGTTCGGGTGCAGCGTCCCGGCCATCATGGCCACGCGGACGCTCGAGTCTAACCGCGACCGGATACTGACGGTGCTGCTGGTCCCGCTCATGTCGTGCAGCGCTAGACTCCCCGTCTACCTGCTCATAGCCGGCACGTTCTTCGCCGAGAGGGCGGGCACGGCCGTCTTCGCCATCTATCTGATCGGCATCGTGATGGCCATGGTCATGGGACGCCTCTTCGCCGCAACGCTCTTCAGGAGCGCGCCCGCTCCCTTCGTCATGGAGCTCCCCCCCTACCGCCTGCCGACCGCGAAGGGCCTCCTGGTCCACATGTGGGAGCGCTCGAAGATCTACCTGCAGAAAATGGGCGGCGTGATCCTGGTGGCATCGATCATCCTGTGGTTCCTCGGAGCGTTCCCGCAGGTGGGAGGCCAGAGCGTCTACGAGCGGGAGGTCGCGGCGCTTCATGCGCAGGGAACACCGGCGGCGATGGCGGCGGCCGAACGGCTTGAGCGCGACCGCGCGGCGGAGCAGATCGAGACCTCCTACATCGGGCAGGCGGGCAAGTTCATAGAGCCGGTCGTGGCGCCCATGGGCTTCACGTGGGAAATGGGCGTGAGCCTCATGACGGGGTTCGTGGCCAAAGAGGTCATCGTCTCGACGATGGGCGTCCTCTACCACGCGGGAGCGGAAAGCAACGACGAGTCGCTCCAGGCGGAGCTATCGAACCCGAAGAGCGGCGTCACGCCCCTGGCCGCGTTCGCGTTCATGGTGTTCGTGCTGCTCTACACGCCGTGCATCATCGCCGTGATGGCCATCAAACGCGAGGCCGGCACGCGCTGGATGTGGTTCTCCATTGGATATCAGACGGCGTTGGCCTGGCTCATGAGCTTCGGTGTCTATAGAATAGGGATGATACTAGGCTTCGGCTAACCCATAAGGGAGCACAGAGATGACATCGACCCGCGCATCCATCACCATCACGGCGCTGCTCGCCGCGTCGCTGCTCGTCGGGGCGACGGGCTGCTGCGACACGTCCAACTGCCCCACGCCAACGGCTGAGCCCGTCACGACCGACGTCCTCATGAGACCGGTCGTGACGATCCCGGCCGACACACTGCACGGGAACGTCATACCCGATCCATACCGGTGGCTCGAGGATTTCCAGTCACCGAGGGCTCAGGCGTGGATCGCCGGACAGGAGGAGGCCACGAGGAAGGTCCTCGACGCATGGCCCGGGCGCGAGGTCGTGAGGGAACGCCTTGCGGAGCTGTTCGACATTCCCAACATCGGAGACCTCTGGCTTCGGGGCGACAGGCTCTTCCTCCGCATGCGCGCGGGCGACCAGGAGCAGTCGGTGCTCTACGTGATGACCGAGCCCGGCGAGGAGCCGACGATGCTCATCGACCCGGATGCGCTCGGTGACGGCGCGCCGGTGACGCTCGACTGGTGGTACCCGTCGAACGACGGCTCCCTTCTCGCGTACGGAACGTCCACCGGCGGAAGCGAGGACAGCACGCTTCGCGTCATGAACGTCGACACGCGCGAGGTGCTGCCGGACACGATCCCGCACGCGCGCCTGGCGGGCGTCTCGTGGACTCCCGATGCGTCGGGCTTCTACTACACGCGATTCCCCGCGCCCGGGGAGGTCCCAGAGGGTGAGGAGTTCTTCCACCGCATGGTCTATCACCACGCGCTCGGAGACGACTACCGCGCAGATCCACTCGTCTTCGGCGACGGGTTCGAGATGCACACCTGGACGGGGGTCGGCGTCTCAACGAATGGACGGTTTCTCATCGGCTACGCTTACTACGGCGCTTCGAGGAACGACGTATACGTCCGCGACCTCGAGAGCGACGGTGGCTGGCGACCCATCACAGAGGGCCTGGACGCGCGATCCTACGGCATCCCCATCGAGAACGACTTCTACATGCTGACACGCTACGAGGCGCCGAACGGGCGCATCGTTCGGGTCGATCTCGAGCACCCGGAGATGTCGAACTGGGTCGAGATCATCCCCGAGGGCTCGAACTCGATAGAGTCCTACATCTACGCCGGCGGCAAGCTTCTCGTTGACTACATGGAGAACGCGCACGAGCGCGTTCAGGTCTTCACCAAGGACGGCCAGTACCTGGCCGACGTTGCGCTGCCCGACATGGCCTCGGTCGGTGATTGGTCGGGCGACTGGCGGCGTGACCAGGTGTATCTGAATCTGAACTCCTACCTCATGCCCCCGACGGTCATACGGTACGACCTGTCGACCGGACTCACCTCCACGCAGATGGCGGTCGAGGCGCCGATCGACATGGACCGCTACGTGACGGAGCAGGTGTGGTATCCGTCCCTCGACGGCACGATGATCTCCATGTTCCTCGTACACCGTAAGGACATGCCGCTGGACGGCGACAATCCGACGATCCTATCGGGCTACGGCGGGTTCAACATATCCATCACGCCGGGGTTTGCGAGGAACAGCTACCTCTGGCTCGAGCACGGCGGCGTCTTCGCGTATCCGAACCTGCGTGGCGGCGGCGAGTACGGTGAGGAGTGGCACAAGGCCGGCATGCTCATGAACAAGCAGAACACGTTCGACGACTTCATCGCGGCCGCGGAGTGGCTCATCGGGAACGGCTACACCAAGCCTTCGCGGCTGGCCGTGTGGGGCGGCAGCAACGGTGGCCTTCTGGTCGCGGCGTTCGTCACGCAACGACCCGACCTCGTCGCGGCGGCCATCGCCGACGTTCCGCTCACTGACATGACGCGGTACCACCTGCTCTACGGCGGGAGCATCTGGATCCCGGAGTACGGCGACCCGAACGACCCCGAGCAGTTCCAGTACCTCTACGGCTACTCCCCCTACCACATGGTGGTCCCGGGCACTGACTACCCGGCCGTCTACCTGACGACGGGAGAGACTGACAGCCGAGTCCACCCGTCGCACGCCCTCAAGATGGCGGCGAAGCTCGAGGAGGCGACGGCGTCAGGGAAGCCCATACTGCTCAGATACGAGCGGCAGGCGGGACATGGGATGGGCGCAAGGATGAGCACGATGCTGAACGAGTACGTGGACTACTACGCGTTTCTGTTCAGCCAGCTAGGCGTGAAGGTGGAGTGAGCGGGCCGGCTACGCCTGTTCCAGGACCGGCTGCGCGTCCTTGAGCAGCGCCTTGAGAACCAGAAGCGGCCCGTAGACCACGAGTCTGTCGCCGAGTTCTATGACGGTCGACGCACCAGGTATCGGTATCCAGCGAGGGCCGCGCTCGATGCCCAGGACCAGCAGACCCTTCGAACTGAGCCTAGCGTCGATGAGCGACTTCCCAGCCAGGAGCGACTTCTCGGAGATGATCTCCCGCACCAGCCCGTAGCCCTCTCCGAAGTGAAGCAGGTCCTCCGTCGAGACCTCCTCCAAGACCTTCGACTTGACGAGCCTGTCCTCGATGAAGATGTCCCAGCGCTTGAGGAGTCCCCTGCTGGTCGCAATCCTGAAGAGGATGATCGCGGCGCCGACCAGGATGATGGCGTTGATCGGGATTTCCATGCCCTTGCTGCTCACGAGCGAGGACGTCGCGGTGACGATGACTGCCACGACGCCGGCATTGCCCGTTATCATGAGCCACGTCACGATCTTCCGGCGTTTCGGGTGATTGACGACCGACTCCGATTCCCTGGTCGTGAAGCCCGTTCCGGAGAACGCCGACAGCGCCTGGAAGCGCGCCCGATCGCGATCCATCCCGGTCATCATGAGCGCTATGGACGCGCCCCTGACGACCAGGAACAAGATAAGGATCGCGAGCACCGCGGGGATCAGATAGTAGTACCCATGCATATCGTAAGCCCTCCTGACAACCCGGTTCCGCAGAGGCGCGTGCTTACCGTATCATAGCTTTGAACGAGGCATCTGCCAACGAAAACGCGACAGCACGACCAGCGAACATCCTCGCGATTCGGGGACGTTCCCACTCCGCTCGGAGGGAGCGCATGACCGATATGAGAGACGAAAGAGCGATAACGGGCGAAGTTACGGTCAAGGCACCCATCGAGGAGGTCTGGGCAGCGTGGACGACCCACGATGGCATCACGTCCTTCTTCGCACCGGGGTGCAACGTCGACCTGCGCGCAGACGGTCTCTACGAGATCTTCTTCGCGCCGGATGCAGAGCCTGGCATGCGCGGCGCTGACGACATGCGCATCCTCGCGGTCCAGGAACCCAGAATGCTCTCGTTCACCTGGAACGCACCGCCGTCGCTCCCGGAGGTCAGGGGCCAGCGGACTCACGTCACCGTGCGCCTCGAACCGGCAGGCGGCGGCCGCACGCGCGTCCGCCTGACGCACGACGGCTGGGGCGACGGCGGCGAGTGGGACAAGGCGTTCGCGTACTTTGAGCGTGCGTGGAACCAGGTCGTGCTGCCGAGGCTCGTGGAGAGGTTCAGGAACGGACCGATCGACTGGAGCGCGTAAGGGAATGGCGCAACGCGGGCGCCAACGCGGTCCGCGGACTTGTGACCCGCGCTCAGGCGTGATAGCATCCTGTCGCGTGCCGTAGCGACCCCGGCGGCGCCACTGCCAATCCCTTCATGCGCGCGGCCTCACAGAACATCATCGAGGGCGCTCGCCCCACAACGATGGAGGATCGATATGGGCAACCGGATATGCTACTTCGAACTCATGGTGAGCGACCCGGAGAAGGCGAAGGACTTCTACTCAGAGGTCTTCGACTGGAAGATCGAGAAGTCACCCATGCAGGGCGGCCCCTCGCCGTACTACATGATAGACACCGGAGCGGAGCCCTCGGGCGGCATGATGAAGAAGCCCGACCAGGCGCCGTACTTCGCCATGTCATCATACATTCTCGTCGACAGCATAGATGAGACGATCAAGAAGGCGACCGCCGGTGGCGGCAAGGTCGGCTTCCCGAAGATGGAGATCCCGACGATGGGGTGGTGGGCGATGTTCTTCGACCCCGACGGCATCCCCATCATGATCTACGAACCGCTGAAGAAGTAGCGGGTCCACAAGTGGCACAACCCTGACCGCGCGCCGCATCCCGGGCGTGCGGTCCGGTGACACGCCGCCGCGGGCGCGCGAGCGCAGGAACGGAGGACGCTTCTGCAGCTCCGCAAGGAACTGGGCCTCCTCGACGTCTTCACGATCGCGTCCGGGGCGATGATAAGCTCCGGCCTGTTCGTGCTGCCCGGGATCGCATACGCGCTGGCCGGCCCCTCGGTGATAGTGGCTTACGCGCTCGCAGGCATCTTTGTGCTACCCGCCCTCTTCAGCAAGGCGGAGTTGTCGACCGCCATGCCCAAGGCCGGTGGAACGTACTTCTACATCGAGCGCAGCCTCGGAGGCGCACTCGGCACGATCGGCGGAATGGCATCGTGGTTCTCGCTGACGTTCAAGTCGGCGTTCGCCCTCCTGGGCATGGGCTCGTTCGCCATCCTCGCATTCCCTGACATCTCTCCCGCCGAGGTCAAGCTCATTGCCATCGGCCTCACCGTGCTGTTCATGTTCGTCAACCTCATGGGCACTCGGCACGCCGGCAGGCTCCAGTCCGTCCTGGTCGTTTGCCTGTTGGCAACGCTCGTCTTCTACATCGTCCGCGGGATGCCGGCGATCGACGTTCACCGCTACGTCCCGTTCGCGCCCGGCGGGTGGGCCGCCATCTTCGCCACCGCCGGCCTTGTCTTCGTCTCGTACGGAGGCCTCACGAAGGTCGCGAGCGTTGCCGAAGAGGTCAAGGACCCTACGAGGAACATCCCGCTCGGGATGCTGCTTGCCTTCTTCATCGTGACGGCCCTCTACGTCGCCACCGTGTTCGTGGCGGTCGGTGTCGTGGACGGAACCGCACTCTCCGGCTCCACGACTCCCATCTCCACTGCAGCCGGAGGCTTCATGGGAACGCCCGGACTCATCATCATGGCTGTGGCGGCGCTCATCGCGTTCACCACGACGGGGAACGCCGGCATCCTCTCGGCGTCGCGCACGCCGATGGCGATGAGCCGCGACCGCATCCTGCCCGCGTTCCTTGGCCGAGTGAGCGAACGCTACCACACGCCTCACTACGCGATACTCGTCACCGGCGTCATCATGATAGCGTCCATAGCGTTCCTCGACCTCGTCACTCTGGTCAAGGTCGCCTCGACGATGATGATCATCCTCTTCCTGCTCGTTAACCTCGCGGTCATCATCATGCGGGAGAGCAGGATCCAGCACTACCGCCCGTCATTCAAGTCGCCGCTCTACCCGTGGGTGCAGGGAGCGGCCATCGCGCTCTACGGATTCCTCGTCTTCCGGATGGGCGCCGTGCCGCTCCTCGTCACCGCGCTCTTCTTCGGCGGCAGTCTCATCTGGTACGTGCTCTACGCCAGGCGCAGCGAGCGCAAGGACTCCGCGCTCATCCAGCTCGTGAGACGCGTCACGTCGCGCGAGCTGGTCACCTCGTCACTCGACACGGAGCTGCGTGAGATCATCAGGGCGAGGGACGACATCGTCGAGGACCGCTTCGACAGACTGGTCAAGCGCTGCACGATACTCGACGTGGAACAAAGCGAAGGAGTGCGCGACTTCTTCTGCAGAATCGCCAAGATCCTCTCGCGCGAGATGGGAATACCCCAGAGCGAGGTGTACGACCTCCTCGTCAAGCGTGAGGAGCAGTCGACGACCGCCCTCAGGCCCGGGCTCGCGATACCGCACATCGTCGTAGAGGGCGAGGGCATCTTCGACATCCTGATGGCGCGCTCGTGTGGCGGCATCGTCTTCTCGGAAGACCTGCCGCCCGTCCACGCCGTCTTCGTCCTCATCGGCTCGATGGACCAGCGCAGCTACCACCTGCGCGCGCTCATGCACATAGCGCAGCTGACGCACACTCCCGACTTCGACGAACGATGGATGAGCGCCAGAACGCCCGAGGAACTCCGCAATCTGGTGCTACTGGGAGAGCGTCGGAGGGACCCGGAGATGGAGGGCAGGCAAGAAGCCTAGTCAAGCAGAAGCGGCCGCCTGGTCGCAGCGGCCGCTCCAATGCAAACACCGCGCCCGCGCCCTCCCCGCTACGCGTCCGTCTCCTTGTGCAGGTCTGCGGGCGTCCTGACCGGCTCGGTCACCAGCATGGACAGCGGTATGACCTTGTCGCCCTGGTGAAGCGACACGCGGTCTCTTCCGCCGTTCTTCGCGTGGTACATCGCCTCATCGGCGCACGCGATAAGCTCTTCCGGCGTCGACACCTTGGCCACTGGCCACGAGGCCGCTCCGACACTGATAGTCACATGCAAAGACTGGTCTCGCCACCGGATCGGGGTCGTCTCGACCACTCGACGCAGACGCTCCGCACTCTCCGCCGCGTCTGAAAGACCCATGCCGGGGGCGACGACCACAAGCTCCTCGCCGCCGTACCTGCATACTATGTCCCCAGCCCGTATGCTCCGCTCCAGAATGGAGGCAACGGACACGAGAACCGCGTCGCCGGCGTCGTGCCCGAACGTGTCGTTGAAGACCTTGAAGTGGTCGATGTCTATCATCATCACGCTCAAGGGGACGCCGTGACGCGTGGCTCTCGAGAATTCCTCCGTCAGCCTGCGCACGCCGAAGCGTCTGTTGAGGACGTGCGTCAACTCGTCGATGGCCGCGAGCGCCTGGAGTTTGTTATGCAGCACGGCGTTGCTCAGGTACGGCGCCGCCTGTGTGCGGATGGCGTCGATCAGGAGCCGCTTTTCATCAGACAGGTCCTCTTCGGAGCACCCCAGCACCACCAGACCGACGGCCTTCTGCTCGGCCATGAGCGGGACCAGCGTGATGGATAGCGGCCTCAACGACCCCAGTGGGCTCGACATGCGCACCCACTCGAAACCGTCCCTGGTGGGGACGACATGGACGACGGCGCCCGTGGTGAGCGCACGCTCCGCCATGCCCAATGACGAGTCGACGCTGGTTGGGATGTCACCCACCATGTCCAGTCCGAACCGCGACAGGAACTCCATCCGCTTACCGGTATCCGCATAGAGCACGCCGGCCCGCGACCCGCAGATGGTCGTGAAGGACTCCAGAAGACGGGATGCCACGTCGTTCAATTCGACCTCTGACGACAGCTCGGCCAGCAGCGATCTCGTTGTCGCCTCGACAGCGATCCGCTTGCCCACCGCTTCCGTCATGCTGTTGAATGACAGCGCGACCTGGCCGATCAGATCATTGCTCGTTACGTCTATCTTGCAGTCGTCGCGACAGGCGGCCCCGGTGTCCTGTGCCACGGCCACAGCATCGTTGATGTGCTTCATGCCGGCGACCACCCTCACCAGTTCGCGAGAGACGACCACCTTGAAGATGACGAAATTGGCCGCCCCAACCACCAGCCCCGCCATCACGCACATTGCGAAGAAGTGAATCGACAACGCGTCGTCGGTTCCCAGCACGGCGTGCGCGAAGGGCGGGAACGCAACGCCCACGACCGCCCCGAACGCGAGCATTGAGAGAAACAGCTGTCTGAGGACGGACCGGCGCGGCGCGCGCGGCCTCCGGGTAGACTGCGGCATACGAATCTCCTTCTCCAGGAATCGGATGCGTCCGCGGCTCTTCTGTGATCCTCTGTATGGTCGGGGGGAAGCAACTCCCATGCCACAGGTGTTGATCTGTGGAAGCTCGAGTACCGACAGCATCCCTCATGGTTGTGGTGTCGAACCATGGCAACCGGCGAGCGGCCAAAGCCGCGCGAGTTCGCTGTGGAACGCCCATGCCGCAGGCGTTATCATGTAGGCGTCTCGTCTCTTGCGGCGTGGCCATGCGAGACGGAAACCACGGAGGACGCGGTGCGCGTAGCGCTTTGCCAGCTCAACCCGACGGTGGGCGACTTCGAGGGAAACCTCGCGCTCATGGAGAGGGCTCTGACCGACGTGTCGGCGGAGAGCCCGGACCTCGCCGTGTTCCCGGAGCTGTTCCTAACCGGCTACCCGCCCCAGGACCTGCTGGACAAGCCCTGGTTCGTGGACAGGGCTGAGCTGGCGCTGGCGAGCGTCGCCGCGCTGTCGAGGAAGCATCCGGGAACAGCCATCTTGACCGGCACGGTCACCAGAAGCAGCTGCCGCGCTGGCAAGGGCCTCCACAACTCGGCGGTCCTCCTGAAGGACGGCGAGACGCTTGCGACCATCCACAAGTCGCTCCTTCCAACGTACGACGTGTTCGACGAGGCGCGCTACTTCGACGCGGCGCCGGAGGTCCGCCCGGTCCCGTTCGGAGGCGAGGTGCTGGGCATCTCCATCTGCGAGGACGCCTGGAACGAACCATCCCTGTGGCACCGGAACATTTACACCAGAGATCCCATAGCCGAGCTGGCCGAGAAGGGCGCCTCGCTCATCATCAACATCTCGGCGTCCCCGTTCTACGTCGGCAAGGACGAGATCCGCTACCGGATCTTCAGCGCGCACGCCGAAAGGCATGGAGTGCCGTTCCTGGTCGTGAACCAGGTCGGAGGCAACGACGAGCTGATCTTCGACGGGAGGAGCGCGGTGGTCGCGCCCGACGGATCGCTCCTCGCCTACCTCACCGCGTTCGAAGAGCAGGTTCGTGTCGTCGACCTGGGCACGCCCGAGCGTATCGAGTTCACGCCGGACGGTCGGACGGATTCGATGCGTCGCGCTCTTGTGACCGGGCTCAGGGACTACGTGCGGAAGTGCGGCTTCAGCAAGGTTGCCGTGGGTCTCTCTGGAGGCATCGACTCGGCCGTCGTAGCGGCCCTCGCCGCCGAGGCGCTTGGAGCCGGCAATGTGTCGGGCATCACCATGCCCTCACCTTACTCGTCAAGCGGGAGCATCGAGGACTCGAGGGTCCTGGCCGAGAACCTCGGGATCGGGTTCGCGGTCATCCACATCTCCGACATCTACCAGTCCTACCTCGACGAGCTCGACCAGTACCTCGAGGGGGACGACGTGACGGTCGCCATGGAGAACATCCAGGCGCGCGTGCGCGGCAACATCCTGATGGCGCTGGCCAACGAGTCGGGCTATCTCCTCCTCTCCACGGGTAACAAGAGCGAGACGGCAGTCGGCTACTGCACACTCTACGGAGACATGAGCGGCGGCCTCGCAGTCATATCCGACGTGCCGAAGACGGCGGTCTACGCGCTCGCCGGGAACATCAACCGCGAGCGTGAAGTCATCCCGGCCTCGATAATCGAGAAGCCTCCGTCTGCTGAGCTCCGCCCGGGCCAGCTGGACCAGGACACGCTGCCTTCTTACGAGGTCCTCGACCGCATACTGGACCTGTACGTGGACGGCACGGCGTCGCCCCGGGAGATCGTCGAACAGGGCCTGCCCGCTGCCACGGTAGCGTGGGTGGTGCGCGCGGTCGACAGGAACGAGTACAAGAGACGCCAGGCCGCTCCGGGGCTCAAGGTCACGAGTAAGGCCTTCGGCACCGGACGCCGCATGCCGATAGCCGCAAGGTACGATCACTGACACAACCGTCGCGCTGGCCCCGCCACGTCCGGGCGACCACGACGCACACCAACCAGCAGACACTCTGGCAGCCGCCGCCACGAGCAGACGCCGAAAGGAGACGAACGCCGTGACAGACCCGCGATACGTGAAGCTGGCCGGAGTCCTGGTCAACTACTGCGTGGAGATCGAGAAGGGTGATCTCTTCCAGATCAACTGCTCACCCCTTGCGGCGCCGCTCGTGCGCGAGGTCTACCGCGAGGCGCTCAAGGCCGGCGGGCATCCGTTCCTCAGGGTCAACCTGCCCGGCATCGCCGAGATATTCTACAAGGAAGCCAAGAAGCACCAGCTCTCACACGTGAACCCGATCGCGGAGTCCACGATCGACAAGATCGACAAACTCCTGAACATCAGCGCCGCATCCAACACGAAGACTCTGGCCAACATCGACCCCCAACGCATGGCGTTGGCGAGGGCTGCACACAGGGACATATCCGAGAAGTTCATGGCGCGGTCAGCGGCCCACGAACTCGACTGGTGCGGCACGCAGTTCCCGTGCAACGCGAGCGCCCAGGACGCCGAGATGTCGCTCTCCGAGTACGAGGACTTCGTCCTGAACGCGTGCCTCGTCCACAAGAAGGACCCCGTGGCCGCGTGGAAGGGCGTTCGCAGGAAGCAGGCCAAGATCTGCAAGATGCTCGACCAGCAGAAGATCATCCGCATCGTCTCCAAGGGAACCGACATATCGATGAGCGTCGAGGGTCGTAAGTGGATCAACTCGGACGGACGACACAACATGCCGTCGGGCGAGATCTTCACGGGCCCCATAGAGGACTCAGTCGAGGGGAAGATCTCGTTCTCGTTTCCGGCCTGCTACGCCGGACGTGAGGCGCACGGAGTCGTCATCGAGTTCAAGAAGGGGAAGGCCGTGAAGGCACACGCGTCCAAGGGCGACGACTTCCTGAACGCGAGCCTGGACACCGACGAGGGCGGCAGATTCGTCGGCGAGATCGCCGTCGGAACGAACTACTCGATCCAGAAGTTCACGAAGAACACGCTCTTCGACGAGAAGATCGGCGGTACCATACACATGGCCCTGGGCGCCTCCTACCCCGACACCGGCGGCAAGAACAAGTCGAGCATCCACTGGGACATGGTCAACGACATGCGCGACGGCGGGGTCATATACGCCGACGGCAAGATCATCTACAAGGATGGGAAGTTCACCACCGACTAGGCAAAGGAGAACACGGCGATGGATCCGAGATACCAGGCGCTCGCGAAGATCCTGGTCAACTACTCCGTCGAGGTGGAGAAGAACGACCTCGTCGCGATCAGCACGCTTCCGGTGGCCGAGCCGCTAGCCAGGGAGGTCTACAGGGAGGTCCTGAGCGCGGGTGGGCACCCCTTCGTTCGCTGCAGTCTCCCGGGGATCACCGAGATCTACCTCAAGGAAGCGAAGAAGTTCCAGCTCGAGTTTCTGAACCCCATCTCGATGGAAGAGGTGGAGCGCATCGACAAGTTCATCTCGTTCTGGGCGGACGAAAACACCAAATCTCTCGCCAACGTGGACCCCGATCGCCAGCGCGCCAGGGCGGCGGCAACTGCACCATTGGTCCGTCGATGGAACGAGCGCGAGGGCGAAGGGAAGCTCAAGTGGGTCGGAACGCAGTTCCCGTGCAACGCGAACGCCCAGGATGCCGAGATGTCGCTCACGGAGTATGAGGACTTCGTGCTGGACGCCTGTCTCGTGAACAGGAAGGACCCCATCGCGGCCTGGAAGGCCGTCCACCGCAAGCAGGCAAGGATCTGCAAGCGGCTCGACCTGACCAGGAAGGTCAGAGTGGTGACGAAGGGAACCGACCTCACGATGAAGGTCGGGGGGCGAAAGTGGGTCAACTGCGACGGCAAGGCTAACATGCCCGACGGCGAGATATTCACGGGGCCCATCGAGGACTCGGTCGAGGGCGTGATCACGTTCTCGTTCCCGGCGTTCTACTACGGGCGGGAGGCCGAGGGGGTCCAGCTCACCTTCAAGAAGGGGCGCATCGTCAAGGCGAAGGCCACGAAGGGCCAGGACTTCCTCGATGCCATGCTGAACACCGACGACGGCGCCAGGCGCGTCGGCGAGTTCGCCATAGGCACGAACTACTCTGTCCAGAAGTTCACACGGAACACGCTCTTCGACGAGAAGATAGGCGGCACCGTCCACATGGCCGTGGGCGCGTCGATACCTGAGTCCCTTGGGGTCAACGAGTCCGCCATCCATTGGGACATGGTGACCGACATGCGCGAGGGTGGGAAGATCTACGCCGACGGCAAGGTGATCTACAAGGACGGCAAGTTCGCGCTCGACTAGCCGGAGGAGGCCATGCCTGTGAACTGGAAGCTCTTATTCGACGCCGAGACGATCATGAAGTGGCTCCTGACGAACGGGGTCAAGATCCTGTTCATCATACTCGGAGCATACATCGTCATCCGCCTGCTCCGCTTCGCGATACACCGGCTCGAACGCTACTTCGAGGACGACGACCCGACCACAAAGAGCGAGCGCGAGAAGCGGGCGGAGACACTGACGAAGATCCTCAGCAACCTCACGGCACTCATCGTGTGGGGCTTCGCCGCGATGATGGTGCTCAAGGAGTTCGGCGTCGAGATCGGCCCCATTCTCGCAGGCGCTGGGATCGCCGGCCTCGCCGTGGGCTTTGGCGCGCAGTCGCTCGTCAAAGACTTCCTGAACGGCATCTTCATCGTGCTCGAGAACGAGTACCGCGTGGGCGACGTAGTGAGCATCGGCGGCGTGTCGGGACTGGTCGAGAAGATCTCGCTACGGACGACGATACTCCGCGACCTCGAGGGCAAGGTCTACGTGGTACCCAACGGTCAGATCACGACCGTCACGAACATGACGAAGGAGTGGTCGAGGTTCCTCATCGACGTGGGCGTAGCCTACAAGGAGAACGTCGACCACGTGATGAAGGTCCTCGCAGAGGTCGGCGAGGAACTCAGCAAGGACGAGAGATTCTCCTCGCTCATCATGGAACCGCTCCAGATCCTCGGCGTGGACAGTTTCGGAGACTCGGCGGTCAACATACGCGTGGTGTTCACGACCGTCCCTCTCCAGCAGTGGACGGTGGGACGCGAGTTCCGTCGACGGATAAAGAATCGGTTCGACGAGTTGGGCATCGAGATACCGTTCCCGCACCGCACCGTATATCTGGGCGAGGGCGCCCCGATGAACGGAAGGCTGAGCGTTCAACTGTCCGGCGACACCCCGCCCTCGGAGGAGTAGCCAATGTTCGACAAGATCCTCGTGGCCGTGGATGGCTCGCTCGATGCCGACGCAGCGGTGCGCGCGGCCTGCTCGATAGCTGCCGGGGATGGAGCGTCGGTCCACATCTGCCACGCGTTTCACATTCCCGATGCCTACAGGGCCGACCTGGCCGACGCGATGGAGGACGCGCTCAAGAAGGATGGTGAGAACGCGCTCAAGCACGCGGTCGGCGTCGCGCAGGAGGCGGGGATAGAGGCTACGCCGCACCTTCTCGACAAGGGCCATCCGGCGGAAGCGGTGCTGCGGCTCGCTGCCGAAATCGACGCATCGCTAATAGTGGTGGGCGTCCGCGGGAAGAGCCCCGACCAGATACGGTCGATGGGGTCGGTGAGCACCGCGGTATCGCAGGCCGCGAAGTGCTCGGTTCTGCTGGTGCGGAGGAAGCACGCCGCCTAGAACGAACGTCCGGTTTGAGGTGAAGACGCCTAGACGTGACCAGCAAGCAGAAGGCCCGGTCGCTCGACCGGGCCTTCTGAGTGGTTGCGTGTACACCCGCACTCTACATGAGCGCCGTGGCTATCGCCGTCATCGAGGAGAGAAACTCGTAGACCTCGTGTGGATCTCGCACGAAGAGAGATGCGGTGGTCGGCCTCGGCGTAGGCGACACGAGGATCGGAAGCGACCTGGGAACGGACTCATCGTCATCGTCCGGGTCGCCCATGAACCAGGTCGAGTCCCCATTCCCATCGCCCGACCACTTCCCCAGCGCCTCGAACGCCTCCTCGTCAGTCACGTCGTCGCCAAGGTAGATGGCGAGTGTGTCGTCGATACTGGCGTCCTTCAACACGTGGGTGACGGCGTCGCCCTTGCGCCAACCCGCCATCCTCGCCTCCACGGCACCAGCGCTGTACATCACGTCGAGCTGGTTGTGCTTGTCCAGCGACCGCACGAGGTCCGCAAAGCAGTGCGTGGCGCACCGGGTGGCATCGCATCCGCGCGAACCATGCTCCAGCACGATAGCGAAGCCCTTGTTGACGATCCTGACGCCCGGGTGTGAGCACAGGCAGCCGTGCGCTTCGAGTTCGATGTGCTGCAGCAGTCCGCCGACCGATCCCATGTCGACGGGATGGATCGTCTTCCCGCCCGGTTTCCGGATCTCGAACCCGCCTTGGCCGATAAGACCGATGTCCTCCAGCCCCAGGAGGCCGTCGAGGTCCTCGATCGTCCTCCCGCTCAGCACGAAGATCGAGAACGACTCCACCTGTGAAAGCTGCTCGAGCCTCTGCAGCAGGTCCGGGCTCGGCTCGGGCCGCGGCTCCACGCCGTTGGGGACCAGAGTGCCGCCGTAGTCGGCGAACAGGAACACGCGGAACGCGCTTCCGAGCGCCCTCGACAGGAGGTCGATCTCCTCTGAAACGTGCTTGGGAAAGGCGAGATTCGTCGTTCGGACGGCCACCTTGCTCACCTCGCTAGCAGAACGAGTCGATCGGGGGCCGCCGCCGCACCCGTGGCCCTGCGCGGGGCCAGGGAATAGAATAGCGGGGCCGTAAGACCATATACATCATAGTCACACGGCCCCGCTTCGCAAGGTGCTAGCCTCAGAGCTGAACGCTACTTCAGCAACACCATCATCTTCTTGGCCACGTCGGTTCCGGCCTCGATCCTGTAGAGATAGACGCCGCTCGCGACCTTCCGACCGTTCGCGTCGGTCCCGTTCCAGGTGACGGCCTTCCGGCCGGGCTGCTGAGCCTCGTCGACCAGCGTCGTGACGAGCTTGCCCGCAACGTTGTAGACATCGAGCTTGACGTGCCCTGCCTGCGGCAGCTGGTACTCTATGACCGTGACGGGGTTGAACGGGTTGGGAACGTTCTGCCGGAGCGCGAACACGTTCGGCAGCTCGCCCTCATCCACGCCGCTCGTGCTTCCGCCCTCGAAGGTCAGGTCGATGTCGTCGATGTACCAGCCCTCGCCGGTCACGTACCCGTCGGAGGCGAACCTGAAGCGAATCTGTATCGTCTCACCCGCGTATGCGGACAGGTCGAACGTCTCCTCGGTCCAGCCGAACGAGCCCGACCAGCAAGGCGTGCCCTCGGGTACCGGGTTGGCCGAATTGTTGTTCTTGAGGTGGCTGTAGCCGCCGTCCGGATAGAGCACGCTCCAGGTGGTCGCGCCGTCCGTGGAGATCTGGACGAATCCGCAGTCCCAGGCGGAAGTCGAGCTCTCCTCCTCCGCGTCCATCCAGTGCCAGAACGAGAACACGCCGTTCTCGCCTATGCACATCGGCCTCATCACGAGCGCCCCGTCGGTCGAGTCGCCGTAGTCGAGCGAACCTGAATCGCCGAACTTCCAGCTGTGGCCGCTCGAGTGGTAGCGGTAGGTGTCGACGTGCCACTCGTCGCTGAAGCCGGGCGACACGATCGCGTGCGTCCACTCCCCTTCGCCCGACTCCACATCGTCGGCGAACGGGGCACCTCCCGTCAGTATGCTGAACTGGTGCGACGACGAATATCCCCAGTCCGCCGCGACCGAGACGTCGAACACGATCTCGTGCAGCGGTGGGCAGGCAGGCAGCAGAGTCACCGAGTAGTCCGGCGACACCGGCTGCGTCGTCCCGGAGCCGAGAGAGGCGATGCTCGCCGACTCGTTGTTGATCTGAACGTACGGATCGGTCGACGATATCGCCGCGGTGACGCCCGTCGCGCCCGCACTCCCGGAGTTAGAGAGCGACAGGCTCAGTACGACCGTCTCTCCGGCCTCGAGACACCCGCTTCCGTTGCCGCCGTGAACAGGATCATCGGCCGCGTGTCCGGCGTACTCGACGACCGGCGAAGAGACCGTGACACCGAAGTTGGACTGCCACGTCTCCCTGGTGGAACCCGTGATGGTCAGCGTGAACGGGATGACCTCGCCGTCCGGTGTGTCTGACGCCACCGAGAACTCGTAGTCGTCGAGGCACTGGGCCGTGCCGGATGCCGGGATGTCGCCGTACTCCTCGTAGTCGTCGAGCAGCGCCACGCGGCTGCTCTCGGACGAGAGAGTGGCTGTCACTCCATAGGCCGGGTCGACACCGACGTTCTCGAGCGTTACGACGAGTTCGATCGACTCTCCGGCGTTGGCGACCGCATTGCCGTTCCCGTTGCTCTCTCCGATCTGGTCGTCATCAACCGTGTAGCCGTCGAGAGCGACGTACGGCCCCTGCGCCGGATTGATCGGAATGTCGCCGTCCCACGTCAGATGGTCGTGACCGTGCACCTTGATATTGAGAGTGCCGGTTCCCATCGCGGACGGGTGCACGGTTGCGAGTCCGGCGGCATCGGTCACCTCGGTGCTGTAGACCGAGTAGTCGTCGGTCCACACGGTCACCCTGGCGCCCGGCACCGGCGTTCCGCCGTCGAGAACCGTGACACCCAGATCGGGCTGTCCGACCATCACGCTTGATGGGTGGTTGACCGTGAGTGCCGTCGGCTCGGACGTCCAGAGCTCCATCGCCGGATCGCCGAAGAGCGTGAGTTCGTAGTGACACCAGCGGTTTGCCCCGTAGTTAATGGCCCAGAGGGCATCGACCTTCGAGTCGTCGTTGGCCTCGCCGAGCGTGTAGATGCCCTCGGAGAACATCGCGTCGAAAAACTCCCTGTCGAAGTACTGCGACGAGCCGTTCGTGCCTCCCGGATCGCCCCAGCCGTAGCGTGAGTTCATGATGGTGGCCACCGCGCCGGCGTCGCTGTTGACGAACTCCTCGGCGAAGCAGTCGCCAGGGTAGCTGCCGTCCGTTGTGCGGTCGTCGAAGGCGCCGCAGTAGCAGCCCTGGCTGTATACGAAGTTCAGCATGTGGTTCGTGCCGTCGTTGTCGAACGACGAGATGTCCGTGTTGTCCATCTTCATCGAGTACTGCGTGTTGCAGTGCCCCAAATGATTCACGATGTTGAGACCGCTCTCCATCGCGCTGATGAGCGTCGCGTAGCTCCACGTGCCGTTCCGGTCATAGAGCGTGCCGACGTTCATCGTCCCGGGGAACCCGACGGTGGTGTAGCCGTCCGCAGACGAGCCGTTCATCACCTGGTCCTTGTACGTTCCCCCGTACGTGAGCGGGCTCGACCACAGAAGCTCGCCGACCATGAGCGCCTCGTCGCACTCTCCCGCTATCGGAGAGTCGACGTAGCGCATCGTCTTCGTCACAAAGTTCTGGACGCTCGCGACGTCATCGGCGCACACGCGCCCGATGGCCACCTCCGGATAGAGGTCGGCCTCCTCCGGGCTGTACTCACCCCAATAACTGTCGCCGTCCGTGTTCCAGTTACCGTCCAGGCTTGAGTAGTAGAGGTCGCACGGGAGGTCAGTCTCGGGCTCGCCGTAGGCGTCGTTCCACATGCCGCGGTGCGGGATGCCGTTCGCATCACGCGCGTCGCCGACCAGGAGCACGTAGTCGATATCCCACGTGTTGTAGGCGTCTATGATGAAGTTTCTTATCTTCATCTGGTCGTCATCGCCCGCGTAGTTCGAGGAGATCCACGAACGCAGGAAGATGCCGGCCTTGTAGCCGCGCTGTGTCTCGAAGTCGGCAAAGCCGGTGAGGTAGTCGTCCCACGAACTCGTGGTGATGATGATGTACTTGTACTCGAGAGAGGGGTCGAGCGAGCGGCTCAGCGGCCTCACACGGTCCATCGTGTTGTAGAACGACCTGCGCGACGGGTTGTCCACGACGCGCGCGAGCTGGGCGTTGGTACCCGCGTCGGTGCGAGTCATACGCTCGGCGGTCCGAAGTGCTGCCGCCGTGGGGACGCTCTCCACCTCCACGTCCATGCTCCTGTAGTAGTACACGGCCCCGGTCTCGGCGTTGTACTCGACAGGGTGGAGCGCTACGCTGGCGATGCCGTGGCCCCTGTAGAAGCCGAAGCTGGCGGGATCGTGCTTCTCGGCCGGATAGAGCCCAAGTCCTGCGTACTCGGCCGTGAACCTCTCCACCGGGCCGACAAAGGACAGCGGGTACTGCCTCTGGCCCGGCTCGACCAGGTAGTCTCCGGGAACGGGGATGCGTTCACCGAGAACCACCCTGACGCTCACCAGCTCCTCGCCGGGAGGCAGGAGTATGCTCGCACCGGTCACGGGCAGCGCCGGCTTGCCGGGGTCGCCGTACGTCATGGCGCCATCCATCTCCACACGGGCGTACTGCCCTGACTGGAAGACGACCGGCTCTGGGAACTCGTAGTGCTGGGTGATGACGCCTGCAGCGGCGCTTCCGGCAAAAAGGAAGACCACGGCCGCCGACACGGCCATGAGGGCCCTCGGACCGACTGACGCCTGTCTCATACCAGCCTCTCTCCTCCCGGGGGACCGACCGGCCTCGCCCAGGGAGACGATGCAACCGACCGTCCGGTTCAAAGCGGGCTCTGACAACCCCGCGTCTGCGAACACGCAATCAAGCTCAGAAGCACCGTACCGGCGCAAACATATAGATACACGTCTCGCGCCCAGATTCAACCCGGCGCGTCTGTTGCGACCGTAACTTGCGCGGATTATACCACTTAGCAAGACGTTAGGCAAAGGTATTCCACTGGAGTGGTACAATCTCGAGACTGGCACATGCGGAGGGATTCGATTGCGCTTCGGCATCCACGTCCCACGACAGAAGAGCCTGACAGCGACCGCCCGTTACGCGGCCGACATCGGCTGCGGTGCATTCCAGATATTCTCGGGAAACCCCGTAGGCTGGACCATCGGTCGGCTCGATGAGGCCGACCGCGACGGGTTCATCGAGGCCGTCGCGTCCGCCGGGATCGAACCGGTGCTGGTTCACGCGCCCTATCTGGTGAACCTGGCGAGCACTGACTCCAGGATTCGCAGGCTCTCACGGCGCACGCTCGCCGACGCGATGACACGCGCGCACGAACTCGCGGCGGGACCGGTCGTCGTCCACGCTGGCAATCACCTCGGAGCCGGGAGCGCCGCCGGCGTCGCAAGGGCCGTCCGCACGATCGAGCGGGTCCTGGACCGTTCGCCGGACGACTCGACGCTGGCCATCGAGGGCGGAGCCGGGAAGGGCACCGAGATAGGCGTCACGTTCGATGAGCTGGCAGAGATGGTGAGCCCGTTCCCTCCGGAACGGGTCGGCGTCCTGCTCGACACCGCTCATCTGTGGGCGCTCGGGTACGACCTGAGAAGCGCGCAGAAGCTCGAGGGCATGCTTGGCGAGCTGGCCGATGGGCCTGGGCTCGCGCGCCTGGTGGGCATCCACGGCAACGATTCGCACGCCGAGCTGGGCTCGCGACGCGACAGGCACGCGCTCTGGTCCGAGGGAAGGATGGGAAGGCGCGGACTCCGGAACCTGGTACGCGCCCCGGAGTTCGCGAATCTTCCCTTCGTGTTCGAGATCCCGGGTGATACGCCCGAGTTCGACCGCAAGCGGCTCGCGTCCATGAGACGGATGGAGAAGCGGCTCCGCAAGAGCATCACTTCAGCATGACCATCATCTTCTTTGACTCGTAGTCCGCAGTCCTCATCCGGTACAGGTAGACCCCACTCGCTACGCGCCGTCCACCCGCGTCACGACCGTCCCAGATCACCTCGTTGTACCCGGCCCTGACCGGACCATCGACGATCGTGCGTACGAGCCGCCCGGCCACATTGTAGACGTCGATGCGCACGTTCGCGTCCTGCGGAAGCTCGTAGCGAATGGTGGTTATCGGGTTGAAGGGGTTGGGAGCGTTCTGCCGCAGCGCGAAGTCGAGCGGGAGGTCGCGCTCGCCCTCCACGTCCTGCGTCGGCGCCACCGCGGAGTCGAACGACATGGTCACGTCGTCGACGTACCATCCCTCCATGCCGACATACTCGTCGGACGCAAACCGGAAGCGGAACATGACCGTCTTGCCCATCAGGGACGTGAGGTCGAAGACCTCCTCGCGCCAGTCGTGGCTGCCCGACCAGCAAGGCGTCCCGTTGGGCAACGGGTTCCCGGCCGACCAGGCCTTCGTGTGCGTGTAGCCGCCAACCGGCTCGATCAGGTCCCACGTTGCCCCGAAGTCGGCCGAGGCCTCGACCAGAGCGCAGTCCCAACCGGTGGTGCCGCTCTCCTGCTCCGCTTGCAGCCAGTCCCAGAACCGGAGCTCCGCCCCAATCCCGAGACATAGCGGCCCGATCGAGAGCGCCCCATCGGAGGACGATGGGTAGACGAGATGGCCGTCACCGCCGAACTTCCAGCTGTATGTCCCGGAGTGCGCCCTCGCCGACTCGACGTGCCACGCGTCCGCCGAGCCTGCCGTGACCATGTCGTGGTACCAGTCCGCGAGGTCGCCCTCGATGTCGTCTGATATGCCTGGCCCCGCCGTGAGCGCAGTTGCGCCGGCGGATGAGCCGTATCCCCAGTCCGCCTCTATATCGATGTCGAAAGACACCTCGCAAGAGGCCGGGCACCCCGGAAGGAACGTCACCGAATACTCACCGTCGAGCGGAGCGGTCTCCCCCGCCGCCAGTCCCGAACGGGACAACGGCCCGCTATCGATGACCACGTGCGGGTTCGATGTCGACAGAGACACAAGCAGACCCGTGGCGTCAGCGCTGCCGGAGTTCGTGAGCGAAAGCTCCATGCTAACGGTCTCTCCGGCCTCGGGACAGCCGTTGCCGTTCCCGCCATCGGGCGCGTCGTCGAGGAAGTGGCCGGCGTACTCTATGACCGGCGCCGAGACCTCCAGCCCGAACTCGTGATTCCACTGGCGCCTTGCGCCGTCGGAGACGACGAGGCCGAACTCGAGCGACTCCCCGTCGGGCGTATCAGGAGCTACCGCGACGACGAATGGGGAGAGCCCCTGTGCCGTCGAGAAGGCGTCGACATCACCGAACTCGACGACCCCTTCGACGATATCGACGAACGGGCTGTCGCATGTCAGCTGGGCGGACGC
>CAZLTC010000024.1:0-36399 GCA_964562405.1 uncultured bacterium
GCGGAGGTACGTTGAGCATCTTCATCACGGGCGGCAGGCTCGTCACCGAGATCGACTCGTACGATGGGTCCATCCTCGTCGAGGACGGGCGCATCGCAGCCACAGGGCGGAACATCGAGCCTCCTCCAGACGCCGAGATCTGCGATGCCACGGGGCTCCTGGTGATGCCGGGGGCCGTCGACGCGCACGTGCACGTCGGCCTGGACCTGAGGGGCCGCCTGTCGTCGGGGTTCGCCGACACCACCAGAGAGGCCGCCTTCGGCGGCGTTACCACGTTCATAACGTACGCGATGCCGGAGAAGGGCCAGACCCTCATGGAGTCGGTCGACCTCCTGAGGTCGCAGGCCGAGGGTAAGTGCTACATCGACTTCGGGACGCACGTCGCGCTCATCCACTGGGACGAGCGTGAGGACGACGAGATCCCGGAGCTGATCGAGGCCGGCGTCCCGTCCTTCAAGCTGTTCACCGTCTACTCGCGCGAGGGCTGGAGCAGCGACGACGACGAGCTGCACCGCGCTCTCCTGTTGACCCACCGACACGGCGGTCTGGTGGAGGTCCACTGCGAGAACGAGTGGATGATAGACCGTAAGGTCCGCCGCCTTGTTGAGCAGGGCCGGCTCAGTGCGGCCGACCACGCCGCCAGCCGCCCCGGCTACGTTGAGGGAGAGGCAGTGGCCGGAGTCGTGCGTGCCGCTTACGAGGCTGGAGCCCCGGTCTACATCGTGCACGTGTCTTCCGGCGAGGCGGTGGAGGCGATCGCGGAGGCGAGCGAACTAGGAGTCGAGGTCTACGCCGAGACGTGTCCTCACTTCCTCATACTCGACGACTCGCGCCTGTCGGGCCCCGACGGCCACAGATACGCAACATGCCCGCCGCTGAGATCGCCGGCGCACGTCGAGGCCCTGTGGGAAGGGCTGGAGGATGGTCTCATTCAGGTGGTCGCAACGGACCACGCCGAGTTCATGGCGGCGGACAAGGACTCGGGCGCACACGACTTCCGCGAGATCCCGATGGGCATTCCCGGCGTGGGGACTCTGTTGCCCCTCATGTGGCACTACGGCGTGAACTCCGGGAGGATGTCCGAGAACGACCTTGTCGACAGGCTGTGCACGCAGCCGTCGGAGATATTCGGGCTCCATCCGGCGAAAGGCACGCTGGCTCCGGACAGCGACGCCGACATCGTTCTCTTCGATCCGTCGCTGGAGGAGACGATCACCCCCGGCCTGCTGCACGGATACTCCGACTACTCACCGTATGAGGGGATCCGCGTCAAGGGCTGGCCCGTCTCCACAATGCTGCGCGGCAGCTGGGTCGTGAAGGACCGGGAACTCGTCGGCGGAACCGAATCGGGGATGTTCGTCAAGCGAGGCCCGGTCTGCCAGCGTCCGGGGAGGCGCTCCGGATAGACCGTTTCCCGGCATCCAGCGGCGCGGGCAGAGCCCCGTGGCCAGGGAATTGCTATCTGTTCCGTGGGGCAGACAGCCGCACCGGGCGCGGTCCTACAGGGTTTTTGCAAGCGCATCTTGCGACAAGCCCGATAGCTGCGCATAATCTATGTGCTGTCCCCGAAACCCCGTGGAGCCGGGGCCGACGCTCGCTCCACGGCCTCGTTCTCATTTGGCGCGACCGCCTGAATCGGGAGAGACCGAACACATGACCATCTTGGGGATATCCGCCTTCTATCACGACAGCGCCGCGTGCCTGGTCAGGGACGGGGTCCTGCTGGCGGCGGCTCAGGAAGAGCGCTTCACTCGGAGGAAGCACGATCTGAGCTACCCCCGGAATGCCATAGAGTACGTGTTGAAGGAGGCGGGGATCACTGCGGCGGAACTCGATTACGTGACCTTCTACGAGAAGCCGCTGATCAAGTTCGAACGCATCCTCGAGACGTATCTTCAGTTCGCACCCAAGGGCATCGAGTCGTTCATCAAGGCCGTGCCGCTCTGGGTGAAGAAGAAACTCTGGATGAAGGACTACCTGCGGCGTGAGCTCGGATTCGAAGGCGAGATGCTGTTCCTCGACCACCACGAATCGCACGCTGCGTCCGCGTTCTTCCCTTCGCCGTTCCGAGAGGCCGCGTTCATCACCGTGGACGGCGTTGGAGAGTGGACGACCTCCAGTTACGGCGTCGGCCGCGGCAACCATATCGATATCCTGAGAGAGATACACTTCCCGCACTCGCTGGGTCTTCTCTACTCGGCCTTCACCTATTACACGGGGTTCAAGGTCAACTCCGGCGAGTACAAGGTAATGGGGCTGGCTCCGTATGGTGAGCCGAAGTACGTCGATGCGATCCTGTCCGAGCTGATGGACCTCAAGGAGGACGGGTCGTTCAAGATGAACATGGACTACTTCGACTACTGCGCCGGTCTCAAGATGACGAGCCGTAAGTTCGACAAGCTGTTCGGCGGTCCACCGAGACGACCCGAGTCCGAACTGGCGCAGCGAGACATGGACCTCGCGAGGTCGGTGCAAGATGTGACCGAGGAAGTGATGTTAAGGATGGCGCGTCACGTCCAGAAGGAGACCGGGACGAAGTACCTCTGCCTGGCGGGCGGCTGCGCACTCAACTGCGTTGCCAACGGGAAGATACTGAGAAGCGGCATCTTCGACGACATCTGGATCCAGCCGGCAGCGGGAGACGCCGGCGGAGCCCTGGGCGCGGCCCTCTTCACGTGGTACGAATACCTCGGCAGCGAACGCACGGCGGACGACAAGAACGACCACCAGCGCGCGTCTTACCTCGGCCCCGCGTTCGGCGCCGACGAGATTCTGGATTACCTGGAGACGAACTCGATTCCTTACAAGAGGCTCCCGACCGCCGACGTCCCCTCTGCGATAGCTGAACTCGTCGGTAGCGAGAAGGTCGTGGGCTGGTTCAACGGCCGTATGGAGTTCGGGCCGAGAGCGCTCGGGTCGAGGAGCATCGTTGGCGACGCCAGGTCGCCCCAGATGCAGAGAACGATGAACCTGAAGATCAAGTACCGTGAGAGCTTCAGACCGTTTGCTCCGACCGTGCTCGCTGACCACGCCGACCAGTATTTCGAGATAGACAGGGAGAGCCCCTACATGCTTCTCGTCGCGGACGTCCGTGAGAACATCAGGAGGCAGATGACCGACGAGGAGCGGAGTTGGTTCGGGCTTAGGAAGCTCAACGTGGTTCGTTCAAGCATCCCGGCCGTGACGCACGTGGACTACAGTGCACGCCTGCAGACCGTGTCGCGAGAGGACAACCAGGCGTACTACGACATGATCGATGCGTTCCGGCAGAAGACGGGCTGCGCCGTCGTAATCAACACGTCGTTCAACGTCAGAGGTGAGCCAATCGTGTGTTCTCCGCACGACGCGTACATGTGCTTCATGAGAACCGAGATGGACTACCTCATACTTGGCGACTTCCTCGTGGATAAGACCGAGCAGAAGCCGCTGGATGGCGACGTCGACTGGCGGAAGGAGTTCGAGCTGGACTAGAGACTCCAGCCGTGAGGACGGGGGGCACCAATTGGCCAAGAAGCAGACATGGGTCGGCGTCATCGCCGAGGAACTCTCGGCCGTGCGCAGCAGACCACGGGACCTGCGCAAGTTCGGCATGACCATGTGCGTTGCGATAGCCGTGCTCGGAGCGTTCTTCCTGTGGCGCGGCAAGGGAGAGCCTGTTTGGTTCTTCGGGATCGCGGCCGCATTCCTGGTCCTGGGCCTCGTGGTGCCCGTCGCGCTCAGGCCCGTCCAGAAGGTGTGGATGGCGTTCGCGATCGCGCTGGGTTGGGTGATGACCAGGGTGATCCTGGTCCTTCTATTCTACGTGGGCATAACGCCGATAGCGTTCATTGCCAGGGTGGTGGGGAAGAAGTTCCTCGACCTCGGCTTCGAGCCCGATCGAGACAGCTACTGGATCGAGCGACCCAAGCCGACCGCAGGCAAGGAGCGCTATCAGAGGCAGTTCTAGCTGGAGCGGGCGCGGCCGGTTCTGACGCGGTTCCAATTGGGAGCACATGAGATGGGCAAGACCTCGACGATCAAAGAGATCTGGGCTTTCATGAGAGTCCGGAAGAAGTGGTGGCTGGTTCCTGTCATAGTGCTTCTCGGCCTCATCGGAGCGCTTCTGATCCTGACCGAGGGCTCCGCCCTGGCGCCTTTCATCTACGCGTTGTTCTAGGACTGCCGGGCGGGCGCGACGGGAGTTGGTCGACAATATCGGGCGGCGGGGACCCTCTGGGTGCCGGCCGCCCGTCTTGTTGTCCGGTCAGGTCGTAGCCCTTCGGCTTCTGGACGGTCGGGTCTGACGGGAACCGTGTTGGCGCGGCCTCAGTAATAGGCGGTCTCTCCCATCGTCGTTGGCGATGTTCGGGCCTGCCTGAAGCCCGTCCCTGAGGTCGGGCAGGCCACGCGGCAGGGCGAATCGGGTTGACACGTCGCTCTCGGTCAAGTAGAGTGAGAGGTTCCGGAAGTGCCTAACAGTGGGGCATTTATCTAATCGCGGGGGTGTCGCCGTTGCGCACGGGCGGCAGTCCCCGCGGGTTGGAATAGGAGAGCCGATGGGCGACTCGAGGCCGCTCGTCGTTGTGGGCGGGACGGTGGTCACCGGCGGTGCTGAGCCGCGAGTCATTTCTGACGGCGCGGTGCTCGTCCGGGACGGGCGCATCGCTCACCTCGGTCGTCGCGATGAGGTCGCGGCTGATGGGGCGGATGTCCTTGATGCCGGCGGCAAGCTTGTCATGCCGGGCCTTGTGAACACGCACACGCACCTCTACAGCGCGCTGGCGCGGGGACTTACGGCGGACATCGCTCCGTCGGCGAACTTTGTCGAGATCCTGGAGCACCTATGGTGGCGGCTCGACCGCGCCCTCACCATGGACGACATCCGGATGTCGGCCGCCGCGGGAGCGCTTGATCTGATTCGGAACGGTACGACGACGATCGTGGACCATCATGCTAGCCAGGTGGCGATAGACGGCAGTCTCGACGCCGTCGCCGGTGCTCTGACCGCGGCGGGCATCCGCGCGAATCTGTGCTTCGAGGTGACCGACAGGGACGGTCGGGAGGCGCGGGAGGCGGGGTTGCGGGAGAACGAGCGCTTCGCGCTGGCGCTGGGCGACGCAGGCGACGGGGTCGCGACGGGTGCCGGAGGGCAAGGCATCAGCCGGGGCGCGGCTCCCGGACCGGCTCGGGCGCTGACCGCGAGCGTCGGTCTGCACGCCAGCTTCACACTGGACGACGATACGCTCGACCGCGCCGCCGGGATGGCGGCGGACCTCGGCGTCGGTTGCCACATCCACGCGGCAGAGGACAAAGCTGATGTGGAGGACAGCCTCAGGCGGAGCGGGCACAGGGTCATAGAGCGCCTCCATGCGCACGGTGTCCTGGGGCGGCGCTCGATTGCTGCTCACTGCATACACGTCGATGAGCGTGAGCGCGCTCTACTGCGGGATACCGGGACGATCGTGGTTCATAACCCGCAGTCCAACATGAACAACGCGGTGGGCTGTGCCGACGTTCCTGCCATGCTCCGAGAGGAGTTGCTCGTCGGTCTCGGCACGGACGGCTTCACGGCCAGCATGTTCGATGAGATGAAGGTCGCCAACCTGGTCCATCGCGACAGAGCCGGCGACCCGCGTGTCGGGCACGGACTCGCCGGGAGGCTCTGCCTCGACAACAACCCGGTCATCACCGAGAGGCTGTTCGGCGAGCGACTCGGGGAGCTGGTGCCGGGGGCGCCCGCGGACCTGGTAGTCCTCGACTACGATCCTCCGACACCGGTCGCGTCCGGGAACTTCAGCGGCCACGTCATCTTCGGGCTGACGGGCTGGATGGTCGAGACCGTGATGGTGAACGGCAAGCTCGTCATGCGCGGCAGAGAGATCCTCACGATGGACGCGGAAGAGACCATGTCGCAAGCAAGGGAGCGAGCGACTGAACTCTGGAGGAGCATGTGATGGGCGGCGCCGGAGCCAGAGTGACGGGTCTTGCGTGTCTGAAATGCGGTCGCGAGTACCGTCCTGGTGAGGCGCTGTACACGTGTCTTGACTGCGGCACCGAGGGAATCCTCGATGTGTACTACGACTACGAGGAGGCTGCCGCCAGACTGACGAGGGACGTACTGGCGCGGTCGCTCGACGATTCGATCTGGCGGTACCTTCCGCTTCTTCCCGTGGAGTCCACGGACTACCTGCCGCGGCTTCGCACCGGCTGGACGCCGCTCTATGAGGTGCCCGGCCTCCTCGGGCTGGACCGCGTGTACATCAAGGACGACGGCAGGAATCCGACGGCGTCGCTGAAGGACCGGGCCACCGCGGTAGCCATCGCGCGCGCGACGGCCCAAGGGGTCACCGCCGTGGCCGCGGCGTCCACGGGCAATGCCGGGTGCTCGCTGTCCGGTTTCGCCGCGTCGCAGGGAATGCCCTGTTACATATTCGTTCCCGCCACCGCCCCCCGTCCGAAGGTCGCTCAGCTGCTCGTCTACGGAGCGACCGTCTTCGCTGTCGATGGCAGCTACGACGACGCGTTCGATCTTGCCATCGAGGCCATCGAGGAGTTTGGGTGGTACAACCGCAGCTGCGCGGTGAACCCGTACCTCGTCGAGGGCAAGAAGACCGTAGCCTTCGAGGTCGCGGAGCAGATGGGGTTCTCGGTCCCGGACAAGGTCTTTGTGTCCGTGGGGGACGGCTGCATCACGAGCGGTGTCGCCAAGGGCTTCCGCGAGTTCGCCGAGATCGGCCTTACCGACCGCATCCCGCAGATCGTGGGTGTCCAGGCGGAGGGATCGTCACCGATCTTCGACGCCTTCGAGCGCGGCAGCGACGTGAGACCCGTGGCCGCCCGCACCTGCGCGGACTCGATATGCGTCGGGCACCCCCGCAACTGGCGCAAGGCTCTGAAGGGGATCCACGAGAGTCACGGCGCGATGATGACCGTGTCCGACGACGAGATAATATCGGCTATCCCTGAGCTCGCGAGGACGACCGGTGTCTTCGGCGAGCCGGCCGGAGTCACGGCCTTCGCCGGCCTTCGCAAGGCCGTGCGCGCGGGCTTGGTCGGCTCGAGTGAGCGGGTCGCCGTTCTCATGACCGGAAGCGGGCTCAAGGACACCGAGAGCGCCATGCGCTCTGCCGGGGAGCCCGTGCCGGTCGGAAGATCGCTCGACGACGTTCGCGCTGTGCTTCGCGCCCGCGCGGACTGATGATGTCTTGTTGGCGCGGTCCTTTGCGACGTACCGCGCGCAGGGTTCTGAGGAGGCTCGCGTGGAGGTGAGGCTCACGGTGAACGGAAGTGAGCGCGTGGCGAACGTGCGTTCCTCAGCCACTCTCGTGGAACTCCTGCGCGAGGGGCTTGGGCTCTGTGGAACCAAGATCGGCTGCGGACGTGGAGAATGCGGCGCGTGCACGGTGTTGCTTGACGGCGAGCCCGTGAACTCGTGCCTGGTGTTCGCGGCGCAGTGTGATGGCCGTGACGTCACCACGATCGAAGGGTTGGGTGACGGGGAGGCGCTGGACCGCGTGCAGCGTGCGTTCGTGGACGCGGGCGCGGTGCAGTGCGGCTACTGCACCCCCGGCATGATCATGTCGGCGCACGCCCTGCTGCGCAGGAATCCGAGGCCGTCCCGCGAGGAGATAGAGGAGGCGATCTCAGGGAACCTCTGTCGGTGCACGGGATACGTTAAGATAATCGACGCCATCGAGGATTCGTCCGGCTGAGGCCGGGCGCTCGCTGTTGAAACCGCCGGCCGACGTCGTGCCGCTCGCAGGTCGCCGGGAGCGCGGCGGCGCGTTTCGGCGAAAGGAGACCCTGAGCAAATGGAATACCGTGACGACGGACACGTGATCCTCATGCGCCTGCACCAGGGTGAAGACCTCTTCGATTCGCTGAAGGAAGTGGCGCGGAAGTGCGAGCTTCGCACCGGCGTCATCATCTCGGGGATTGGGATGCTCAAGCAGGCGGAACTGGCGTTCTTCGTGGCCGCCGGTCAGTATGCCACGGTCTTCTTTCCGGAGCCGCGCGAGCTCGTTTCTCTGTCCGGGAACATCATCCTGCAGGACGGTGAATGCCAGATGCACATGCACGCGGTGCTGGCCGACGACAAGAAGCAGACCGTGGCCGGCCACCTGTCCAAGGGAAAGGTCAACGTCACCAACGAGATCGCCATCCTCAAGGTCTCGGTCGAGGCGAAGCGCGAGCTGGACGAGGTCACGGGTCTGATGGCGCTGACCTTCGAACAGGAGCGTTCATGAGTCCGACACCCATCGAGTTGAGGGACATCGCCAAGGTCGTGCGACGCGATGTCCTCACCATGGTGCTGGAGGCCGGTTCCGGACACCTGGGCGGCTCGCTCTCAGCAGTCGACATCCTCGTCGTGCTCTACTGGGAGACGATGAAGGTAAAGCCGGACCGCCCGTTGTGGGAGGACCGGGATAGGTTCGTGCTGTCGAAGGCGCACGCCGCTCCCGCGCTGTACGCCGTTCTGGCCCGCCGTGGCTTCTACGACGTCAAGGAACTCCTGACATTCCGGAAGCTCAGGTCGCAGCTTCAGGGTTTCCCCGACATGCACAAGACCAACGGCATCGATGCATCAGTGGGGTCGCCGGGCCAGGGGCTTTCGATCGCGAACGGTGTGGCGATGGCCGCCAGGATGGACGGCAAGGACTTCCGCGTCTACTGCCTCATTGGTGACGGGGAGGCGCACGAGGGACAGATCTGGGAAGCCGCGATGACGGCGGCGCACCACAGGCTCGATAACGTCTGCGCGATCATCGACCGCAACATGATGATGGGTGACGGAAGCACGGAGGACATCGTGGCACTGTCGCCGCTGGGCGACAAGTTCCGCACGTTCAACTGGCACGTCATCGAGGCCGACGGGCACGACGTCGAGCGGCTGACCGCCGCGTTCGAGGAGGCTCGCTCGACCAAGGGCCGGCCCAGCCTTGTCCTGGCACGGACCACCAAGGGTAAGGGCGTTCCCTTCATGGAGGGAAACGCCGAGTGGCACGACAAGAAGCTCACCGAGGAGTTGTACGAAGAGGCAATGAAGACTCTCGAGCAGTCGTGATACGAGACAGTCAACGGGGGACCTCCAGATGGCCGAAATGGGGCTGGTCGACATCAGGCACAGCGTGATCGAGACCGAGGCCACTAATCGTGGTTACGAACGAGGTCTTATCGAGCTTGCCGAGCGCGGCCTCGACGTCATTGTGATGGACGCCGACCTCGCCGGGTCGAGCGGCACCAGCGAGTTCAGAAAGAGGTATCCGGATCGCTTCCTTGACATCGGGCTGTGTGAGCAGGACATGATCGGGACGGCCGCCGGGCTCGCGCTGGCGGGGAAGTGTGTCTTCGTCACCACGCACGGGATGCTGGCTGCGGGCAAGGCGTGGGACATCATACGCTCGACGATCTGCTACGGTTCGCTGAACGTGAATATCTGCGGAGCGGACGCGGGGCTGTCGTCGGGAGGCGCCGGCGGCTCGCGTCAGTCGCTCGAGGACGTCGCGGTGATGCGCACGCTACCGGGCATGACCGTGATCGTCCCCGTGGATGCCGTCGAGGCCCGCAAGGCCACGGTCGCCGCGGCCAGGATACCGGGACCGGTCTACATCCGCTTCGCCGCTTCCCGGGTGCCAATCGTCACTACCGACATCACGCCGTTCACGGTCGGACAGGCAGCCGTCTACAGGCAGGGAGACGACGCGACGATACTCGCCTGCGGCGTGATGGTCTACGAGGCGCTCAAGGCGGCCCGACAGCTGGAGGACGACGGACTCGGCGTAAGGGTCGTCAACTGCCACACGGTGAAGCCGCTCGATCGCGCCATCGTCAACAGAGCGGCGGTCGAAACCGGCGCCCTCGTGACCGCGGAGGAAGGCTCGACCATCGGAGGGCTCGGAGGCGCCGTGGCCGAGGCCCTGGCGCAGAGCGTCCGTCCCACGCCTATACGGATCGTCGGCATAGAGGATCGGTTCGGAGAGTCCGGTGAGCACGAGCAGCTGCTCTCTCACTTCGGGCTCACGGCCCGTGAGATAGCGTCCTCCGTCCGAGAGGTTCTCTCGCGCAAGAGAAACATCGCGGCGGGCATAAACGATCAGAGCTGACGGAAGGCAGAGCACGACTGGGTGTCACACACGGGCGTCCCGTCACCGGGACGCGAGAGGAGGTCCTCGTGAAGTTCGCGGAGCGCATGAGCAGGCTGGGCACTGAAACGGCGTTCGAGGTTCTCGCGAAGGCCAGGGCGCTCGAGGCTCAGGGAAGGGACATCGTCCACCTGGAGATCGGTGAGCCCGATTTCGATACCCCGGATAACATCCGCAAGGCCGCGGAGAAGGCGATATGGGACGGGCAGACGCACTATGGTCCTTCGGCGGGTCTCATGGTCGCCCGCGAGGCCATCTGCGAGTACTTCGAGAAGGACCGCGGCCTCAAGTACACGCCCGACCAGATCGTGCTTACGCCGGGCGGGAAGCCGATCATCTTCCTTCCGATCCTGGCACTGGTCGACCATGGCGATGAGGTCATCTACCCTAACCCCGGTTACCCGATCTACGAGTCGGCAATCAACTTCGCCGGCGGCAAGGCGGTCCCACTCCAGTACAAGGAGGAGCGTGACTTCCGCTTCGACGTGTCGGAGCTCGAGGCCAAGATCAACCCGAAGACCAAGATGCTTATCATCAACTCGCCGCAGAACCCGACGGGCGGCGTGCTGGAGCCTTCGGACCTCAAGCGTATCGCGGAGCTCTCAATAGAGAACGACGTGGTCGTTCTGTCCGACGAGGTCTACAGCAAGATCATCTATGAGGGAGAGCACCACACCATCGCGGCTCTGCCCGGGATGCAGGAGCGCACGATCCTGATGGACGCGCACTCGAAGACGTACGCGATGACGGGGTGGAGGCTTGGCTACGCCGCCATGCCCAAGGCCATCGCGGAGAAGTTCACGAAGCTCAACACCAACGTCTACTCACACGCGACGACGTTCGTCCAATTGGCCGGCATCGAAGCCCTCAAGGGCCCACAGGACGAAGTGGCCAAGATGGTCGAGATCTTCAAGAAGCGGCGCGACGCGATCGTCGACGGCCTGAACGCGATCGACGGCATCAAGTGCCTGAGACCAAAGGGCGCGTTCTACGTGTTCCCGAACATCACCGGACTCGGCATAAAGTCGCAGGAACTCGCCGACCGCATGCTCAACGAGGCCGGCGTGGCGTGCCTGTCCGGCACTTGCTTCGGGGTGTTCGGCGAGGGCTACCTCAGGTTCAGCTACGCGAACTCACTCGAGAACATAGAGAAGGCGCTCGATCGTATAGGGGAGATGGTCGGCAAGCTGTAGACCTCATCCCGGTGCGGGCGCCGGATTCCGAGAGGGTCATATGGTATCAGCAGTTGTTCTGGCCGCAGGCGAGTCGAGACGCATGGGTAGGAAGAAGGAGACTCTGCCGGTCTCCGGCGAGCCCATCGTCCGCACGGTCATCAACAAGCTCCTTGCGTCGAGGAAGATCGACGAGCTGGTCGTCGTCCTCGGGCACCGCGCGGATGACGTGGGTAGGGCGCTTTCCGGCGTTGTCGACGAGCGCGTGGAGTTCGTGGGGAATCGGCGTTACAAGGAAGGCATGGGAACGTCGCTCGCCCACGGGGTTACGTCGTGTTCGTGGGGCGCCGACGCGTTCGTGGTCGTTCTCGCGGACGCCCCGTTCTTCAGGACCGGGGACGTCGACAGGCTGATAGACGCGCACGCGTCCGGGGGCCGCATCGTTGTCCCGACGTATGGCGGACGGCGCGGTCACCCGGTTCTCCTCGACGGCTCATTCCGCGGGCAGCTCGAGGCGCTCGGCGGCGACACGGGAGCGAGGCGAATTCTCGAAGACAACACCGACGCCGTCACCGAGGTGGAGCTGGACGACGAGGGATTCCTCGTGGATGTCGACACGCCCGACGACTACGAAGCAGTAAAGAACGGTATCGGCCGGCCGTAGCCCCCGCGTGGGGCGGCAGGCCACGCGCCGGCGCGAAGCCCGCGCGACGGACCTCGCTGCGCGGGGTCCGTCGGCGTCTCGAGGGCAGGCACGCGGGTAGGCGCGCGGGCAGAGGACAACAGGAGCTTCCAGCCGATGGCGCTCAGGCTCAGAGACCTCTTCGACGAGATCGCCAGAATGCATCGGGAAGGCGTTCCAGGTGTTGTCGCGACCGTCGTTGCGGTCGGCGGTTCGACTCCCAGGGGCGTCGGGGCCAAGATGATCGTCTACGGGGACCGAAGGACCCTCGGCTCGGTCGGCGGCGGCGCCGTAGAGGGCGCCGTGATAGAGAGGGCGATGGAGCTGGCCGGCAGCAAGGACGCCGAGCTCGTTCCCTTCGACCTGTACGACGACACCGGGATGATCTGCGGCGGCAAGATGGACATCTTCCTGGAGCCGATATCGGCCGGGCCGACCGTGCTCGTCATAGGAGGCGGTCACGTGGGACAGGCCGTTGCGGCTGCGGCCGGGCGCGCGGGCTTCCGTGTTAGCGTGGTGGACGACCGGGCCGACATGGTGACCGAGGAGCGCTTCCCGGGCGTCGACCGCCGCCTCGTCGGGGGCGTCGAGCTGCTGGGAGGCCGGCTTTTGGTGGACGGCTCGACCTTCGTTGTGGTCGTCACTCGCGGGCACAGGTTCGACAGCGAGTGGGTGAAGGCGCTTCTGGAGCACGAGCCGCGCTACATAGGGATGATCGGGAGCGAGACGAAGGTCGCGGCCACGTTCGAGGGACTCAGGAACGAGGGCGTGCCACAGAATGCGGTCCGCTCGATATACGCTCCTATAGGTCTCGACATAGGAGCGGAGACCCCCGACGAGATAGCCGTCAGCGTGGTCGCTGAGATGATCGCGGTGAAGCACGGCATCACCGACACGGCCATGCTCAAGGACAAGCCCGAGCACAAGGGACGGAACAGGCAGTGACGACGAACGGGCTCGTAGTCGTTAAGGGTGGGGGCGACCTGGGAACGGGCGTGGCGCACAGGCTCCACGGCGCCGGCTACCGTATCGTCGTGCTGGAGGTCGAAAGGCCGACGGCGGTCAGGCGCGCGGTGGCGTTCGCGAGCGCCGTCACCGACGGTTCGGTCATCGTCGAGGGCGTCGAGGCCAGAAGGGTAACGCCGGGGGAACTAGCGGCGTGCTCAACCTGGCCAGAGTGGGTGCCCGTCGTCGTCGACCCGTCGGGCGAGACGGTGATGATCCTGGGAGCGGACGCCGTGGTCGATGCCAGGATGGCCAAGGTCAACCTGGGGACGCGGCGATCGGACGCTCCGGCGACCATCGCGCTGGGCCCGGGGTTCGTGGCCGGCCGGGACGTCGACTACGTCGTCGAGACCGCCCGCGGCCACGCGCTCGGGAGGCTCATACTCGACGGGTCCGCCGAGCCGGACACTGGCGTGCCGGGCGTCATCGCGGGCGAGAGCGCCGCGCGCCTGATACGCGCCCCCGCCGACGGCGTCTTCGAGTCGACGCGCTCGATCGGCGACGTCGTCGAGAGGGGCGACACCGTGGGGCGGGTCGCCGGGCTCGACGCGGTCGCCGGGACGTCCGGGCTCCTGCGGGGTCTGGTGGCGAACGGCGTCACGCTCTCGAAGGGGCAGAAGATGGGCGACGTAGATCCTCGAGGCGCCGCGGTGGACCACACGCTCATCTCTGACAAGGCGAGGTGCGTGGGCGGGGCGGTCCTTGAGGGGCTCCTGCGACGCGGAGTGCTCCCCGGGCGTGATTCGGGAGGGGCCTGATGTACGAGCCTGAGTGGATGCGGCCCGCGACGGTCGAGGAAGTGTCGCGCTGCCTCGCGCGGGGCGCGGGCCGGGCACGTCTCGTCGCAGGCGCCACCGACATGGCCGTTCTGATCTCACGCCGCGTGGAGAGACCAGAGGTGCTCATCGACCTGGGACGCGTGGAGGGAATGTCGCGATTCGAGGAGCATGAGGGCGGCATCTTCATCGGCGCCGGGGTCACACATGCCGACCTGGCATCGAGCGATACGGTCCGCGACCGCGCTACCGTGCTCTCCGAGGGATGCCGCCGCGTGGGATCGCCTCAGATAAGGTCCCGCGGGACCATCGGCGGGAACGTGGCCAACGCCTCTCCCGCGGCGGACGGCACGGCGGCGCTCCTGGCACTCGACGCGGACGTGCGGATCGTGCGCGCCGATTGCTCGCGTAGCCGGCTTCCCTTGTGCTCGTTCTTCACCGGGCCCGGTGCGACCGTGCTCGCTCCAGATGAGTTCATAGAGGGTTTCGACGTGAGCCTCCCGCGGGCGGGCAGCGTCAGCGTCTACCTGAAGTCGGGACAGCGCAACGCCTTGGCCATAGCCATCGCGTCCGTGGCTGCGGTCTTCGATCCCGAGGCCGGCCGGATCTCCCTGGCGCTGGGTTCGGTCGCGCCCACGGCCGTGAGGGCCGGCGCGGCTGAGAGTCTGTTCAACGATGAGTGGGGAACCGCCGGAGACGCCGACGAACTGCTGGACGCCGTCGCCGACAAGGCGGTCGACGCCACCAGCTGCATAGATGACGTGAGGGCGACGGCAGAACACAGAAGGAGGCTTATCCGCGCGCTCGTAGGGCGGGCGCTCAAGGTTGTCTGCATGTGATGGCGTTACACGATGTGCGAAGGCAATGTGCCGGAACGCGGCTGCTCCGCGCGGTCGGGCCGGCGATGAGGAGGAAGAGGATGTTCAACTCCAAGTTCAGAGGGCGCGACTTCATAACAATACTCGACTACACGAAGTCCGAGGTCGAGACGATCCTGGATTTCGCGGACGAGCTCAAGCGCAAGTTCAAGAAGGGCCAGCCGCACAAGTACCTCGAGGACAGGACGCTGTTCATGATCTTCTATAACCAGTCGCTGAGGACGAGAAACAGCTTCGAGGCGGGGATGACACAGCTCGGCGGGCACGCTCACTACCTTGATCCCAGCAAGATCTACACGCCGGCTCTGGAGGGCGAGGAGGTTGCCTATTCAACGGAGCGTATATCCGACGTGGCGCGCGTGCTCGACAGAATGGGACACGGCATCGCCATCAGGATGTACGGCGATCCCGTAGGCTGGGTCAACGGGAAGGCGAACCGCGTCGTGCGCGAGTTCGCGCAGTGGGCGGAGCACATCCCAGTGATCAACATGGAGTGCGACGTCTACCACCCGTGCCAGGGCATGGCCGACATCATGACCGTGCGGGAGCACTTCGGGACCTTCAAGGGCGTCAAGTTCGTCATGAGCTGGGCCTACAGCCCGTCGGTCCACAAGCCACTCTCGGTGCCTCACAGCGCGATCATCGCAGCTGCCACGGTAGGCTGCGACGTAGTCCTCGCACACCCCGAGGGTCTCGAACTGGACGACGACGTCCTCGCGGCGACGCGCCAGCGGGCCAAGGAGTCAGGAGGCTCGTTCGAAATATCGAACGACATGGAAGAGGCCTTCAAGGGTGCGCATGTCGTCTACCCCAAGGCGTGGACGTCGAAGCACTTCATCCCGCCGATCGCCGAGAAGCCCATGCTCGAGAAGACGCAGGAGCTTTTCGACGCCAACAAGCACTGGATCTGCGACGATGCCAAGCTCAGGCTCGCGGCCGACAACGTGAAGTACATGCACTGCCTGCCGTGCGACCGCGGTTTCGAGGTGACGAATGACGTTATCGACGGGCCGCACTCGGTTGTCTTCGACGAGGCCGAGAATCGCATGCATGCGCAGAAAGCTGTCATGTCATTGCTGATGGACTAGGGTCCGACTCTGGCGGACCGGATTCTGATTCCCGGGGCGGCTGCGGCCCCGCCACTGGTGGGGCCGCACGCCGCTGCCGACGGAGAAGAGCGGAGAAGAAGATGGCCAATGTAGATCTCAAGGGACGCGACCTCATAACCACGCAGGATTGGAGCGTGGAAGAGCTGGAGGCCGTGCTCACCCTCGCGCGCGCGATGAAGGCGAGTCGCTACTCCGACGAGGACGCGAGGATCCTCAGGAACAAGACGTTCATGATGATGTTCTACAACTCGTCGCTCAGAACGCGCCAGTCGTTCGAGGCGGCGGCGACCGAGCTGGGCGGTCACGCGCAATTCCTCGAGCCGGCCAAGCTCAGGATCAAGACGAAGACCAGCGCAGGCGAGGTCCTGAAGGACACGGCTGGAGTGATGAGCCGGTACGCGTGCGGCATAGGCGTGCGCATTCTCGAGGACTCTGTCGACGCGTACGGTGACGGCGACGCGTTCCTTCGCGAGTTCGCCGACCTCGCGAGCGTCCCGATCGTCAGCATGGCACATGACAAGTTCCACCCATGCCAGGGGCTGGCAGACGTGATGGGGATTCGTGGGCGTCTCGGTGACACACACGGCAAGACGCTGCTTCAGATCTGGGGATACTCGCCAATGGTGAGGTCGTGGAGCTCGGTCCAGGAGAGCATACTCATCAACTCGCGGCTGGGCATGAACGTCCGCATGGCGTACCCGGAGGGCTTCGACCTGGATCCCGCGGTCGTCGCGACCACGAAGGCCAACTGCGAAGCGGCGGGCACAAAGTTCGAGGTCACGCACGACCAGGATGCCGCGTACGAGGGTGTCGACGTCGTCTATTCGCGGCACTGGATGCATCCCGACCGCTACAAGGTCGGCCGGGAGGGCGACCAGAAGCTCGCCCTCGAACACCGCGACTGGAGGACGACCATGGAGAGGATGCGCCGCACGAACAACGCGGTCTTCACGCATCCGATGCCGGTCGACAGGGGCAACGAGGTCGACGACGACGTGTGCGACAGCGTTCACTCGATCCTGTACGATGTCGCAGAGAACCGGCTGCACGTGCAGAAGGCGATAATGGCGCTCACGATGAGCGACTGATGAGGTGTGTCGATGGATAAGCTGGCGGTTGTCGCGATAGGCGGCAACTCTATCACAAGATCGGGCCAGAGAGGGACGATCCCCGAGCAGTTCAAGAACTCGCGCGAGACGAGCCGCTGTATAGCCGACATGATAGCCCACGGCTATGATGTGGTCGTCACACACGGCAACGGCCCGCAGGTAGGTAACATACTGCTCAGGGCCGAGATGGCCTCGACGGTCCTGCCGATGCTGCCGCTCGACACGTGTGGCGCCGACTCGCAGGGAGGCATAGGCTACATGCTGCAGCAGGTGCTCGGCTCCGAGCTGCGAAAGCGCGGGGTCGACAAGGACGTCGTGACCGTGCTGACGCAGGTCGTGGTGGACGCCGCCGACCCGGCCTTCAAGAAGCCGTCGAAGCCGATAGGGCCCTTCTACAATGAGGAGGACGCAAAGCGGAAGCGCGACGAGGAGGGGTGGTCGGTCGTGGAGGACGCCTGCAGGGGTTGGAGGAGGGTCGTCGCGTCGCCGATGCCCCAGCGCATCGTCGAAGTCGAGCCCATCCGCGCTCTGCTGGCGGCCGGTTGCGTTGTCATTGGAGTCGGCGGGGGCGGGATACCGGTTGTCGAGGAGGACGGCGGGCTGCGGGGAGTGGAGGCGGTCATCGACAAGGACCACGCGTCCAGGCTGCTGGCCAACGAGATCGGTGCGGAGCTCTTCGTCATTTCGACCGACGTGCAGCAGGTGGCCCTCTTCTTCGGCACCAAAGACCAGGTCTGCGTCTCGCAGATGACGGTCGATGAAGCCAGGGCCTACTACGAGCAGGGACACTTCCCTCCCGGCAGCATGGGTCCCAAAATCCTCGCCGCGATCGCCTTCCTGGAGAACGGCGGTGATAGGGTCATCATCACGAACCCCGAGTCGCTGCCCCTCGCGGTCGAGGGTAAGACGGGGACACACATGGTCAGATAGTCGGGCGGAATGGAGACGGCATGAAGGAACTGGCGAAGATCATACGGGTCGCTCGCGGTCTGGTCCCCTGCGACCTCGTACTGCGGAACGCGCGGATCGTGAACGTGTTCTCGGCCGAGGTCTACAAGGGCGATATCGCAATATGGGGCGGGCGGATCATCGGGATAGGCGACTACCAAGGTAAGAAGGAGATAGACCTGGAGGGGGGATATGTTCTCCCCGGGCTCATCGACGGGCACATGCACGTAGAGAGCACCATGGTCACCGTCCAGGAGTTCGCCCGTTCCGTGGTTCCACGTGGGACCACGTCCGTTATCTGCGACCCGCACGAGATCGCCAACGTCCACGGGCTCGAGGGCATCCATTACATCCTCAACACCGCCAAGTACAGCCCAGTGAACATTTACGTCATGTTGTCCTCCTGCGTGCCCGCCACCGAATTCGAAACGAGCGGAGCCAACCTGAGAGGGTTCGATCTCTACCCGCTTCTCCGCGAGAAGTGGGTTCTCGGGCTTGGGGAGATGATGAACTACCCGGGCGTGCTGCTCGAAGACGAAGGGCTCCTGGACAAGATATCGATGACGTCGAACAAGCGCATCGATGGACATGCGCCCGGGCTGACGGGGAAGGACCTGAACGCGTATATCGCCGCCGGTGTGACGTCCGACCACGAGAGCACGTCCGTGGGTGAAGTGCTCGAGAAGCTCAGGCTTGGCATGTACATAATGATCAGGGAGGGCTCGGTCACGAAGAACCTTCGGGACCTGCTTCCGGCCATAACGAGGGATAACCTGTGGCGGTGCTTCTTCGTCACCGACGACCGTCATCCCAAGGATCTCCTGGAGAAGGGTCACATCGACCACATGATCAAGCTCGCCATCAAGGACGGACTCGATCCGGTGTCGGCGATCCGGCTCGCCACGATCAACACCGCCCAGTACTTCGGACTGACGGACCTCGGCGCGATCGCGCCCGGCTACGTCGCCGACCTGGTGGTCGTCGACAGTCTCAAGCGGTTCAACGTTCGCACGGTTTTCAAGAGCGGAAAAGTCGTGGCGCAGGATGGTGAGATGGTTACGCCAAGACCGCGCATTCCCGATGTAATACTGAGAAGCTCCATCAACATCAAGTGGCTCTCGCCCGAGGACTTCGACATCAAGGCGGAGGGGAAGAGAGCGAAGGTCATCAATCTGGTCCCCGACCAGATCATCACTCGAGCGAGCGTGGAGAAGGTCAAGATCGAAGACGGCAAGGTCGTGGCCGACACCGAGCGCGACATCCTCAAGATCGCGGTCGTCGAGCGCCACCAGGCGAGCGACAGGATCGGACTCGGGCTCGTCAAGGGGTTCGAGCTGAAGAAGGGCGCCATCGCCAGCTCCGTGGCCCACGATTCGCACAACATCGTCGTTGTGGGAACGAGTAGCGAGGACATGATGGCCGCCGTCGTCGAGATCTCCAAGATGAAGGGCGGGCTATCCGTGGTCCGCGACGGCAAGCTCGTGGCCGGGCTGCCGCTGCCCATAGCGGGGCTCATGTCTGACGGCACGCTGAAGGATGTCGTCGACGGTCTCGACAAGGTCATAAGGGCCGCGAGGAGGCTCGGTTCCAAGCTGGACGACCCCTTCATGGCCATGTCGTTCCTCGCTCTGCCGGTGATCCCGGAGCTGAAGCTCACCGACATGGGACTCGTCGACGTCAACGCGTTCGAACTGACCAGCCTGTTCGTTTAGAGAGGCGGCCGATGCACCGACGGACCTACGTCGTCCTCTTCATCGCCGTTTTCGCATCCACGATGGGAGTGGGGTTCATCGGGCCGCTACTCCCGCTCTACGCGCGCGACCTCGGGGCGACGGGTCTCTCGCTCGGCATGATCTTCGCCGGCTTCTCGATGTCCCGTTTCGTTCTCACGCCGTTCATCGGGCGGCTCTCGGACCGTTTCGGCCGTCGCGTGTTCCTGGCAGTCGGGCTCGCTCTCTTCTCGTTCTTCTCACTCGCCTACATCTCTGCAACCACGGTCGTGCACCTCATCATCGTCAGAGCGCTGCACGGCGCTTCCGCCGGAATGGTCATTCCTGTGGCCCAGGCGTACGTCGGGGAGATCTCGCCCGAGGGGCGAGAGGGTTCCTACATGGGCACGTTCATGGTGTCGCTCTTCGCGGCCTTCGGGATCGGGCCTCTGCTCGGCGGGCCGCTGGCCGATCGGTTCGGTATGCACGCGCCGTTCTTTGCGATGGGCGCTCTCTCAGCCGTGGCCTTCGTCCTCGTGCTTTTCTTTCTCCCGGAGCTGGGGCTGCACAAGGAGCGGTGGGAGAAGCGCGTATCGATGGGAAGCGTCCTCTCTCACACGCTCGTGGTGGCCCTCATCGTGTTCCGCTCATCGATAGCCTTCGGACGCGGCCTGGTCATACCGTTCCTGCCATTCGTAGCGGAGTCGCGTGGGGCATCGCTGTCGGTCATAGGCATGCTGCTGGCGACCAACATCATCCTGTCGGCCTTCATGCAGATACCGTTCGGCAAGCTCGCCGACCGCACGTCCAAGCCGATGTTGATGGCGCTGGGTATGCTCGGGAACGCTCTCGTGATCTTCGCCATCCCATACTGCGAGACCGTGATGCACCTGTTCCTGCTTCAGATAGCGACCGGCATCGCTTCCGCGCTCGGTTTCCCCGCGGCGGTAGCAGTCGCCACTCGGTGCGGCCGCAGGCTGAACGGGATGGGGACGGTGATGGCGCTCTTCAACAGCGGAATGAGCATTGGCCTCATACTGGGCCCACTGGGCGGCGGAGCGACCGAGGGCATCTTCGGCCTTGACTTCGTCTTCAAGGGTGGTTCTCTTGTCGTGGTCGCGGGACTCATCGCGTTCCTCTTCCTGATGCACAAGGCGAGGGGGGACGGGGCTCTGGAGTCCTGCCAGGACACGTAGACGGCGCGGGGCCGGGATCGGTGGGCACCTACCCCCCGGCGCCGCACTCTGAATCGAACGGAGATCGTGAAGATGACTCGCAAACTGATCGTGTTGCTGTCCCTCGTCGCCCTCGCCGCGGTGCTCGGTTGTGGCTCGGAAGGCACGGCCGCGCGCGACGGCAAGTTTCGCGTCGGCATGGTGTTCGACGTCGGGGGCAAGGGTGACAAGTCGTTCAACGACTCGGCCTATCGCGGCATGCTCAACGCGGCGGACGACTTCGACATCCAGTTCACGGAGTTCGAGCCGGGTCAGGATGCCGACAGGGAGGTCGGCCTGCGCAAGCTGGCTCAGGCCGACTACGACATCATAGTTGGCGTCGGGTTCCTGTTCAGCGATGCCATCAGGAAGGTCGCGCTCGACTATCCCGGCACGAAGTTCGCCTGCGTCGACTACGACGTGCGTCCGGGTGAGGAACTTCCGCCGAACCTCGCTGGTCTTCGCTTCAGGGAAGAGGAGGGTTCCTTCCTGGTGGGCGTGCTGGCGGCGATGTTCACCAAGACCGGCAGGCTCGGCTTCGTGGGCGGCATGGACATTCCCCTGATACACAAGTTCGAGGCCGGCTACGTCGCCGGGGCCAGGCACGCCACTCCGGGAGTATCGATCACGGTTGCCTACGCGGGCACCACGCCCCAGGCGTTTGCGGATCCGGCCAAGGGCAAGGAGCTGGGGCTTCTCCAGTACGGACGCGGCGTCGACGTGATCTACCATGCCGCCGGAAGCACGGGCAACGGCGTCATCGAGGCCGCGCGCGAGGTCGGTTCGTACGCCATCGGCGTCGACTCCAACCAGAACTACATGGCCCCGGGACACGTCCTGACGAGCATGGTCAAGCGGGTCGACAACGCGGTCTACATGGCGATCAAGGAGGCCCACGAGGGTACGTTCGTCGGCGGCGTACAGGAACTGGGGCTCGCCGAGGACGGAGTGGGCTACGCGGTCGACCAGTACAATGAGAACCTCATCACCGACGACATGATCCGCGCCGCCGAGGAAGCCAAGGCCGCGATCATCGCCGGCGAGATCGTGGTCCCGACGGAATAGGGCCTCGACGGTCCCCGCATCCAGGAAGGGCACCGTCCCGAATGACCGAACCCATCGCCATCGAGATGCGGGGTATCACGAAGCGGTACCCGCGCGTCCTCGCCAACGACCGCGCCGACCTCACCGTCCGCGCCGGCGAGATCCATGCCATCATCGGCGAGAACGGCGCAGGCAAGTCGACCCTCATGAAGATCCTGTACGGCCTGGTCCCGCCCGACTCGGGGAGCATGTTGCTCCACGGTCGGCCGTTCCGGCCTTCCGGTCCCGGGGACGCCATACGGGCCGGGATAGGGATGGTCCACCAGCACTTCATGCTGGTCGATCCACTCTCCGTCGCCGAGAACGTCGTGCTGGGGGAGGAGCCGCGCAAGTTCGGCGTGCTCGTCGACACCAAGGCCGCGCAGGAGCGAGTTGCCAGGCTGTCGGCGGAGTACGGCTTCGAGCTTGACCCCAGTGAGCGTGTCGAGAACCTATCCGTCGGCCTGGAGCAGCGCGTCGAGATCGTGAAGGTCCTGTATCGCGGCGCGTCGGTCCTCATACTCGACGAACCAACAGGCGTGCTCACGCCGAACGAGGTCCACGAGCTGTTCGCCATCCTACGCGCGCTGCGAGAGAGCGGGCGCACGATCGTCTTCATCACGCACAAGCTTGACGAGGTCCTGGAACTTGCCGACCGCATCACGGTGATGCGCGACGGGTGCGTCACCGGTGTCATCGAGGCGTCAGGAGCCACCCAGGAGGAGCTGGCTCACATGATGGTGGGCCGAGATGTTCTGCTGCGTGTCTCCAAGGACGAGGCGACGCCGGGAGATACCGTGCTGTCGGTCGAGGGACTGACCGCCGTCGGCCGCAAACGCACCGAGGTGCTGCGGGACGTGAGCTTCGAGATTCGCTCCGGAGAGATACTCGGCGTGGCCGGAGTCCAGGGCAACGGCCAGACCGAACTGGTCGAGGCGATCGCCGGCCTGCGCGGTGTCTCCGCGGGCCGCATCGTCCTGAACGGTCGCGACATTGCCGGGCTCCTGCCGCGCGCCATCCGGGACGCTGGTGTGGCGCACATTCCCGAGGACAGGCAGGAGAGGGGACTGGTCCTCGAATTCACCGTGGCGGAGAACCTCGTCTTCGGGAGAGAACACCGCCCTCCCTTCTCCCGACGGGGCGTGCTCAGACTCGCGGCCATCGACCAACACGCGCGGGAACTCATCAAGCGGAACGACCTGCGACCCCCGGATCCATCGGCGGTCGCATGCGACCTTTCCGGCGGCAACCAGCAGAAGCTTATCGTCGCGCGGGAGTTCGACGGCGGCCCCGCGCTCCTCATCGCCGCGCAGCCGACGCGGGGAGTCGACGTTGGAGCGATCGAGTTCGTTCACTCTAGCCTCATCGGTATGCGCGACGCGGGAGCGGCCGTCCTACTCGTGTCCGCGGAGCTATCTGAGATCATGACCCTCTCGGACAGGATCGCCGTCATGTACGGGGGCGAGATAGTTGCCACGCTCGAGTCCGGCGCGGTCAGCGAGGACGAGCTGGGGCTCATGATGACCGGGGGCGGCTCGGCATGAATCGCTTCGCTAAGCTCATGGAGGTCCTGTCCCCCGTCGCCGCGGTCGCGGCCGCCTTCCTCGTGGGAGGCCTCGTCGTCATGGCCATCGGCGAGAGCCCGCTGAGGGTCTACGCGATCCTGTTCAGGGGCGCCTTCGGCAGCGTCGACGCCCTGGGGTACGTTCTCTTCAATGCGTGCCCGCTCATCTTCACGGGGCTCGCCGTCGCGTTCGCCTTTCGCGCCGGGCTCTTCAACATCGGCGGCGAGGGACAGCTCTACATCGGTTCGTTCGCCTGTGCATGGGTCGGTCTCAAGGTCGGCGGTCTGCCGGCGGTGCTCGTGGTTCCCCTGCTGGTGCTGGCCTCCGCCGCCGGAGGGGCGCTCTGGGCGGCCGTCCCCGGCTACCTCAAGGCGCGGCTCGGCGTCCACGAGGTCATCAACACGATCATGATGAACTTCATCGCGGTAGGGCTCACGAGCTACCTGGTCATCAACGTCTTCAAGGAGGCGGGCCAGATGACGCCGCAGACTCCCGAGATAGCCGCATCGGGACATCTCCCGAGGCTGGCGGGAGTCCTCCAGGCCGTCGGGATCCCTCTGCCGAACGCCAATCCCCTGAACGCATCGATCCTGATCGCGCTCGCGGCCGTGTGGGTGGCGTGGTACATACTGCACCGCACGACGCTGGGCTACGAGATCCGCGCGGTGGGGTTGAACCCCTCGGCCGCGGAGTACGCGGGCATCAACGTGAGGAGGACCCTCGTCTTCGCGATGATGATCGCAGGTGCCTTCGCGGGGCTCGTCGCGACCAACGAGATCATGGGCTTCAGGTACCGCTATCTGGACAACTTCTCAGGACAGATCGGCTTCATGGGAATAGCGGTCGCGCTCCTCGGAAAGAACACGCCTCTCGGCGTGCTCTTCGCGGCGATCCTCTTTGGCATCCTCAACACGGGCGCGCTCGAGGTCGATGTGTTCACGGACGTTCCGAGGGAGCTGATCCTCGTGCTCCAGGCGGTGACGATCATCCTCGTCGTCGTCGCCAACGAGGTGTTGGCCAGAAGACTGCGGGCGAGAGAGACGGTGGAGGCGGCGTGAGCGACGGGAAACCCAAGGCGATACGCGTCATAGTGTCGGCCATGTGGGTCATCGGGTTCATGACTCTCGGCAAGGGGCTCGGGCTCGTCAAGGACGTGGTGGTCGCGGCGAAGTTCGGAACGAGCGCGTCGATGGACTCGTTCCTCGTGGCCTTCACTATTCCCATGCTCATAGTTAGCTGGTTCCGCTCACCCATGCGCTCCGGTTTCGTTCCGCTCTTCACGGAGGATCTCCAGAAGGGGAACGAGCGGGAGGCGTGGCGGGCTGCGGGCGTGTTCACCGGCGACCTGCTCGTCCTCGTAGGCATTCTGTCGGCGATCGGCTTCCTCTTCTCGCCGTGGATCGTCTCGATGGTGGCGCCGGGCTTCGAGATGTCGGAGCACCTGCTGGCCACGTCGATGGTCAGGATAATGATGGTCACCGTGTTCCTGTCCACCCTGAGCGGCGTCATGACCGACGTCTCTCACTGTTACGGGGACTTCGCGATACCCAGTATCAAGCACCCACTTGGCAACCTCTTCCTCATCCTCGGCGCCGTCTTTCTCACGGGCAGGCTGGGTATCCGCGGCCTGGCGTGGGGAGTCACCGCCGGGAGCCTGGCCAGCATACTCATCCAGGTCCCATACTTCTGGCGCCGTCGCGCACTGGTACGCATCGGCTTCGATATTCGAGACCCGCTGTTCCTCGGTGTGCTCCGGCTGGCGCTGCCGCTCTTCATCGGGATGGCGGGAGCGAAGCTGGACGACATCGTGGACAGGATCTTCGCCTCGCATCTGGCGGAGGGAAGCATATCGGGCCTGTCCTACGCGATGCGGCTCATCGACCTGCCCCGCGAGATCACCATCGTAGGCTTCTCGACCGTCCTGTTCCCGTTCTTTGCACGGATGGTGGCGAGCGGCCGAATGGACGACTTCGCCGACCGGTTGATGGCCTCGCTGCGGATCGTCTTCTTCACGCTCTTTCCGGTGTCCGTGGCGCTGGCGCTCCTGGGCGATCCGTTCGTCAGGCTCTTGTTCCAGCGCGGCGCCTTCGATGAACGGTCGGTGCAGTTCACCCTCTCCGCCCTTCTGCTGTACACGCCCACGCTGTGGGCGCTGGGCATGACGAGCGTCGTAGTCTCCGGCTTCGTGGCCATGAAGGACACGAAGACCCCGGTGATCGCCGGATTCCTGAGGCTCGGCCTCAAGATCGGTCTCATATTCGCCCTCATCCACACGTTCCAGCTGGCGGGCATCGCGCTCGCGACCTCGATCTCGCACGTGTTCAAACTGGTGCTGTTTCTCTTCATGTTGCCGGTCTCGGTGAGACGAGGGCGCTACGGAAGGCTGTTCAGAGGGCTGGGTGGTATCGTCGCGGCCACCGCGGTCATGGGCGCGTTCATATACTACATCGGACCGTACATGCTGTTCGCGGGACCGGAAGATCCCATCATCATGAGGGTGCTTGCCCTGGCGGCGCCGGCCATGGCCGGGTTGTGCGTGTATCTTGCCGCCACGTTCGTGTTCAGCAGGCGCGAGCTGCTCGAGACGTGGGAGGTCGTGAAGGACGCATTCAGAACGCTCTTCTCAAGGGCAAAGCGGCCGGTTCCACCGCCTGTCGACGTGGACTAGCGCTTAGGGGAGATTCAGTGTTCGAGCTTGCCGTGTTCGATTCGGCGATCCGCATGGCGACGCCGCTCGTACTCGCGGCGCTGGGCGGTCTCTTTTCGGAGCGCTCGGGCGTTGTCAACATCGCGCTCGAGGGGATAATGCTGACCGGCGCGTTCGCGAGCGTGCTCGTAACGTACTACACGGGCGATCCGTGGGCCGGAGCGCTTGCGGGCGCTGCCGCCGGCGTGCTCGTTTCGTCGATCCACGCGGTGGTATCGATAACCTTCAAGGCGAACCAGATCGTGAGCGGTGTTGCGATCAATCTCCTCGCGATGGGCGCGACGCAGTTCCTCACGTGGGTGGTATGGGGAAGCTCGTCCAACTCGCCCCCGGTCACCGGCATGTCGCACTGGTCGCTGCCGGTATCATGGGGGCCCGTCGCCGCGTCCGTCACGCGTGTCATCGGTCACTACCCGCCTCTCGTCTATCTGACGCTGGCAGGCGTCGCACTGGCCCACGTCGTCCTGTGGCGCACGTCCTTCGGGCTGAGATTGCGCTCGGTCGGGGAGCACCCCGAAGCGGCCGACACGCTGGGCATCAACGTGGCGCGGATGCGCTTCGCCGGAGTGCTCATATCAGGTGCGCTCGCCGGGCTCGGCGGAGCTTTTCTCGCGCTCAACACACACCAGTTCGTGAAGAACATGTCTGCCGGGCGAGGGTTCATAGCCCTGGCCGCCATGATCTTCGCCAAGTGGAATCCTGTTGGGACCCTCGGCGCCTGTCTCCTGTTCGGTTATGCAGAGGCCGTCCAGATGGGTCTCCAGGGCAGGGGAGTACCCACGCAGTTCGTCCAGATGATACCCTACGTGCTCACGATGGTTGCCCTTGTGGGAGTAATAGGCCGCGCCCGCCCACCCGCCGCGTCAGGCAAGCCATACTGAGCATCCAACCACTCACGCGCTGTTGACTTGCGCCTCGCCAACCCATAGAATCTTGCTACCCACGCGGGCCCGCGCGTCGCCGACGCGGGTCTCCGCACCAATACGAACATCTCCAACAGGAGCGCGTGCCATGGGGCGAGCCAGGCTCATGTCCCTTGTTCTCGTGTTTGTCCTTCCACTGCTCATCCTCACGGGCTGCAGCGAGAGCGAGGTCAATCCTTTCGATCCATCGCAGGACCAGACACCACCGTCCATCGCCGGCTTCATGTATTCCGGAGGCGAGGCTCAGTGGTCCACCAACGAGGACGCGCTGTGCGTTCTCGAGTACGGGCCCGTGGGCGGGGACTTCATCCACTACGCCTACGAGTCGACCAAGTACTTCAACACGTACCACAGGGTGAAACTCCTGGCGGCGGAGGACGGCGAGGAGTACCAGGTGCGCGTCAGATGCCGCGACCGCGCCGGCAACGAGGGCTACGAAGGGAGCAGCGAGCCCCCCGCCAACCCCATGACCATCGTCGGCCAGAGCGTGAGTGAGGAGACGATGACGCTCTCCATGATTGATGTCGGGTGGGGACTCTCGATGGTGCTGACGACGCCGGACGGTTCCAACGTTCTCATCGACGCGGCGAGCGCGGAGCATCTCCCGGACGTGCTCGGCTTCCTCGCGGACCACTACATCAACTCGTTCGACGCCGCGGTCGCCACGCACTATCACGGTGACCACGTCGGAGGGTACACGGCGGCCGACGGGGTTCTCGATACCTACGGGTTCGGCGAGTTCGTGGGTCCCAACACGGCCACCGCGTACATCCCTCTTCCCAGCACGATCGAGAACAAGCTCGAGCTGTATGACATCCCGTTCGTTTCGGTGAAGCAAGGCGACGACAGCAGCAACATGGCGGCGCTCGATTGGGACGACACACCCGGGTTCAAGGTCGAGGTGCTGGGTGCGGGCTACGGTGGCCTGATCGGCGGCCCCGAGGACGACACAACCGAGGGCATGAAGGGCAACAACGACTCGATAGTGATGCGTTTCACGCTGGGCGGTGTCTCGTACATCACCACCGGCGATGCCGAGTTCTTCACCGAATACAAGATCATCGACCACTACGGGCGGCAGGGAAGCCGCGCCGATCTCGTCCAGGTCGCACATCACGGCAACGACGATGCCACCTCGGAGCTCTGGCTGGACAACGTCTCGCCCCGCATAGCGCTCATATCCAACGCCATGATCGAGGCGCAGCTCGAGAAGGAGGTCACGTCGCAGGGCATTCGTGCCGTCGACGCGGACTACTTCGTGACCGACAGGGTCTTCCCGAACACTCCGAGGAACGTCACGCCGACATACGGGAACCTCATCGCGGTCACCGATGGAGAGACGATCGAGGTAGAGCTGGAGCGGCACAGCTGGTAGGTCTTGACGGCGGCTTTCGGGCGGTGCGGCCGTTTGACGTCCTGTCACGGCCGCGGCGCGTCTGCGAGCACTGCGGGAAGCGCTACTGCGGAGAACGCGGATGACCCTGCTGGAGCGGCTGAAGCGCAAGAAGATCATGGACCCGGTAACGGCGGTCCTTTACCTCGTCCCCGCCGGCGTCATCGTCGTCGTGTTCAGGATGATCCCGATCGCTTCCGCCTTCATCCTCTCGTTCTTCGACGTCAAGATGGGGCGCATCAGGGGTTTCGTGGGGCTCGCCCAGTACGCGCGGCTCTTCCAGGACCCGACCTTCTGGAGTTCGCTCGGAACGACCGCCTACTACGTGATCGGCGTGGTCCCGCTCTCGCTCTTCCTCTCGCTCCTGGCGGCGGTGCTCCTGAACCAGAAGATCAGAGGGCTCGGATTCTACAGGACCGTCTATTTCCTCCCGGTCGTGACGTCGCTGGTGGCGGTCTCGATGGTCTGGAAGTGGATCTTCCATCCGCGCCTTGGGCTCTTCAACTACTTCCTGGGGATGCTCGGCGGCGGGTCGCTCCAGTGGCTGGAGGAACCCAGGGGGGTGTTCGAGATGGCTGCCTCCGCCCTCGGGTGGTCGTGGTGGCCGGCCGGCCTCGCCGGTCCCAGCCTCGCGCTCATAGCTGTCATCGTCGTCGCCGTGTGGAGGGGCATCGGGTACAACATCGTCATCTTCCTCGCCGGCCTTCAGAACATCCCGAATCAGTACTACGAGGCCGCGCGAATAGACGGGGCCAACCAGAGGCAGGTCTTCTGGCGAGTGACCTGGCCCCTGCTGTCACCGACGACGTTCTACGTTCTCCTGTCGACGACCATAGTGTCGTTCCAGGTATTCACACAGATCTACCTCATGACCGGGCCTCCCGTCGGCGGTCCCATGGGGACGACGAAGGTAATCGTCTACTACCTGTTCGAGAAGGGTTTCGACGCCGGAGGCAACATGGGATACGCGAGTGCCGTGGCGTTGATCCTGTTCCTCATCATTCTGTCTCTGACGTTGTTCCAGAGAAAGATCGTCGAGAAGCACGTCTACTACTAGACGCATGGAGCAGGTGGCGCGGGGTCGCCGCGCACGAATCACCGCCGCAACGCAGCGCGGCGTGGCCGGAGGCACCGAAGCTTGGCATCGACGGCATCGGCACGCGACAGGGAACTCAACGCGACGTTTCGCGTCCGGCGCGGATTCGGTCGGTTCGGCGTATACGCCACGCTCTGGGTCGGCATCATCATCATGATCGTGCCGTTCTTCTGGATGCTCTCTACCTCTCTCAAGTCGCCGATAGAGATCCTCGAGTTCCCACCGACCTGGATCCCGACGGGGCACTTCGTTCAGACGGACGGGGGCGGATGGGCCGAGGTCTATGTGGTGTCGCGCGATGAGCAGGCGGACACGGTGACCGTACGTCCCGTGGCCGGAGGCGAGGCGTTCGCCGTGCCGGAGAGCGCCCTACACGACCGCATAAGGCTCCGCTTCCACAATTACGTCGCCGCCTGGCATCAGGCTCCGTTCGCACGCTACTACTTCAACACGATCTTCATCACGGTCTTCGTGGTCATGGGCGTGCTCGTGACATCGTCGCTCGCAGCCTACGCGTTCGCCCGGATGAAGTTCTGGGGGCGCGACAACCTGTTCGTGGTGTTTCTCTCGATGATGATGGTCCCACAGCCCGTCTACATAGTCCCGTCCTACATAATCCTCGTGAAGCTGGGCTGGATAGACACGTATCAGGCGCTGATCGTCCCGTGGATCGCTCACATATTCAGCATCTTCCTGCTTCGCCAGCACTTCAAGACGATCCCGGATGATCTCTACGACGCGGCGATAATAGACGGTTGCAGCAGGTTCGCTTTTCTGTGGCGCATCATGCTGCCGCTTTCCAAGGCGGTGCTTGTTGCGGTCGTCATCTTCACGATCGTTGGGACCTGGAACTCGTTCCTGTGGCCTTTGGTGATGACGAACACGCCGGAAGTGCGCCCGCTCCAGGTGGGACTGGCGCGCTTTTCACAGGAACAGGGCACGAACCACGAGATGATGATGGCCGCGGCCGCCTTCTCCATCGCCCCACTCATCATCGCCTACTTCTTCGCGCAGAAGCAGATAATCCAGAGCCTTGCCACAACGGGCATGAAGGGCTAGGCGGCCAGGCGTCACGGCCGGAGTCCCGGCCCAGGTTACGGAGGAACCCTGATGAAGCACGCTCGAGCAGTGGTCGTCATCGTGGCGCTAGCGGTCGCGCTCGCGGGCTGCGGGCAGAAGGAGCAGACCACGCGTGACGGCGTTACCGTAGTGCCGTTCTGGCACGCGATGGGAGGTCCACTCGGTGACACGCTCGACGCGCTCATCGCCGAGTTCAACGGCGCCCATCCGGACATAGAGATCCAGTCCGTGAGCATGGGCCGCTACCAGGCGCTGTCGCAGAAGATCATGGCGTCCGTCGCGGCAGGCGAGCCTCCCGTGATCGCGCAGGCCTACGAGGCCTGGACCGGCGAACTCATCGAGAACGGGAGCGCTGAGCCCCTGAACCCCTACATCGAAGGGCCCAACGGTCTCTCCGAGGAGGAGCTCGCCGACTTCGTGCCCGGCATGATCGCAAACAACACGTGGAACGGCACGGTCTACTCGTTCCCGTTCAACAAGAGCGTTCGGGCACTCTACTGGAACAAAGACCTCTTCGCGGAGATGGGGCTGACAGCCGCGCCTACCAATTGGCTGGAGTACGAATCTTACGCCGCGCGCCTGACCAGGGATCGAAACGGCGACGGCGAGATCGACCAGTGGGGGACGGCCGGGCAGATCAGCGCCTGGATGTTTGAGAACCTCCTCATTCAGAACGGCGGGAGAATTCTGTCGCTCGACGGGTCCCGCGCCGCGTTTGACAGCCCCGAGGGTATCGAGGCCCTTCAGTTCATGGTCAAGCTTCTCACTGAGTACGGGAAGGTGACCTCAGGGTACGAGTACCAGAACGACTTCCAGGCCGGCAAGGTCGGCATGATCGAGGGCTCGACCGTGTCGCTCTCGTTCATGGAGGGGAAGTACACGTTCGACATGGCGGTCGCGCCGTTGCCTGTGCACAAGCAGAAGGGGTGCTTCGTCGCCGGCACCAACGTGGTCGTTTTCGCTGACGCGACGGACGCGCAGAAGCGCGCCGCCTGGGAGTTCATAAAGTGGTTCGTGAGTCCGGACGTCACAGCGAGGTGGGCGGTGGAGACGGGATACGCGCCCGTCAGGATGAGCGCCATGAGGTCCGAGGCGATGACGCGCAAGTTCGAGGAGATGGATGGACTTCGTGAGGTCTACCAGCAGCTTGAGTTCGCCTCGTACGAGCCTCGTTCGGCCGCGTGGTACGCCGGACGGAAGGAACTTGAAGAGACTGCCGTCGAAAGCGCGCTCCGAGAGCAGCGCACTCCGGCGGAGGCGCTCCGGGTCGCGGCCGATGCCGTGAACGCGGAGCTTAAGAACGCAGCGAAGTGATCCCGAAACGAACTGAAGATGCGTTCAAGGGGGACGCGATGACGCTACATGTGAAAGACGCCGCCGCGGCAGTGCTCGTTCTCGCCGTGGTCCTTGTGGCCGCGACGGCGGGAGCGACGACGATCTGCGACGTGCAGGACTACGATGCGCTCGGCTTCTCGCCGCTCGAAGGGCAGCTCGTGACCGTGACGGGCGCGGTGACCTTGCCGCCCGGGCTGCTGGCGCCGCAGTACACGTCGATGTACATACAGCAGGGCGACTGTGGCGTGAACGTGTTCTTCCCGGCCCTGTTGGCGTATCAGCTCTCTCTGGGGGATTCGGTGAGGGTCACGGGCGTGGTGGAAGAATATGTCAGTGACACTACTGGCGCAGGATCTACTACAGAGCTGTTCGTGGACAATGCCGCGAGCATCGAGCTTCTCTCGACCGGCAACCTGCCCGTGGAGCCGACAGAGCTCGACCTCGAAGAGGTTGGCCTCGAGGAGAACGAGGGACGTCTGGTCAGGACAATCGGCGTGGTGATCGACAATAACTTCGATTTCAGCATGTACATCGGCGACCCTTGGTCGCACGCGAGCGTCCAGGTCTACCAGAGCAACATCGAGGGCACGGACTTCAGCGTCTTCATCCCCGGTGACACTCTTCAGGTGACCGGCGTGATACTCCAGTACGACCGGGCGGCCCCGTACCTCGAGGGTTTCGAACTCGTGCCGCGCTTTCAGACCGACATGCAGTACGCGCCGCCCGCCGTTCCGCCGGTGCCTACCTATTGGACGGAGGCGCTTCTGAACATACCGGCGGCTCCTTTCCGCCCCGACCTGGGTGAGATCATGCCCATCACCTACGCCGCTCCAGACAGGAGCGACACGAAGATCGAGATCTACGATCTTCAGGGACGCGTCGTGCGGATTCTTACGGACGACGTGTACGAGGGGGTCTCCACGCTGCCTGAGTACTACCGGCATGGCTTCTACTCAGAGGGCATAAGAGGCTGGGATGGCCGCGACGAGTATCGACGCATCGTTCCCGCGGGCGCCTACATCTGCCGTATGGAGGTCGAGGATCCCGACGGCAACACGAGCGTCGCGATAGCCCCCGCCGTCGTCGGCGTGAAACTGAAGTGATCGCGGCGGTGCGACATCGAAAGGACACGCACATGAAACTTGGCCGTGCATTGCTGACAGGGATGGTGCTGACCCTGATTCCGGCAGTCGCGCTGGGGCAGGTCATCCCGATATCCGATGTCAACGCGGACGACGCGTCCGGCTACCCGGTGCTACTTGATGACGTCGTCACAGTGAAGGGTGTGGTGACGGTGGGAACGGGACTCCTGGCCGCGAACAACGACATCTACGTTCAGGATTCGACCGGTGGAGTGAACGTGATACAGAAGCCCGGCGCTTCGCCTGTGGTCGCTGCCGGTGACAGCGTTCGGGTAACCGGGCGCGTGACGTACGATGAGTACACGCTGCCTCTTAGGAAGACCTACATCGAGGTCGATACATCCGTGGCGCCCGAGGCCAAGATCGTGAAGCTGTCGTCCGGGAACCCCGTTCCTGACCCGGTCGTCGTGACGCCGAGGATGCTCGTCACCTCAACCGGCGAGCAGTACGAGGGCATCTACGCTGTGCTCAAGGGCGTGAGGCTCGTGAGTCCATCAGAGTGGCCGGACAACCCGTGCTCCGAGAACTGGTCGGTCAGGGTGGCCGACGCGGACACTACGTGCCGCGTCTGGATCGACGACTACACCGACATCTGCGGATCGCCGGAACCGCTCGAGACGTTCGACGTGTACGGCGTCGTCGTTCCCAAGATCAAGAACGTTGGCTCGTGGAAGGGACACGGAATTCTCCCTCCGACGCGGGCCGACATCCTGTCCTACGGCGCCGGCAGCGGCGTCGCCGAGTCGGAAACGGAGCGCGTCTTCGCGGACCAGACCGTAGACGTCTCCTTCACGATCAGAGGAGAGGCCGACGTCCTCTCGCGGGTCTCGCTCGGCATCCCCTCGGGATGGTCGTTCTCCGGGGACCCGCTCGACGTGTCGCTCACGGGCGACGGATTCGCCGGAGCCTCCGTGGTGGCGGACAGCACCGACTCGTCGATCGTCACTGTCTCCGGTGCGACGCTCTCAGCGGACGCGACCGGGACGATCGAACTGGGTGGCGTGGAGACGCCCAACACGGCCGGTTCGTTCACGTTCATCGTGTCGACCGCGACCGCCGGCGAAGACCTGCTGGAGATAGGTGGCTCGCCCGAGATCGCGGTCGGATTCCTGGCCGAGTCCGGTACGATCCTGATCAGCGAGGTCTACGCGCACTCCGACGAGAGCCTGGACGCCAAGGACAGAGCGGAGTTCATAGAGCTCTACAATCCCGGCAGCGAGGCTGTGGACATCTCCGGCTGGGTGCTCACCGATCTCGATGACACAGGCAAGTGCGGCGGCGTTAACCTCTGGGAGTTCCCGACGGCCCCGCAGGTCGTTCTGCAGCCGGGCGGGCGCGTGGTGGTCACCAAGGACGCGTACACCGTGGCCGGGCCCAAGACCTACGGTTTCCTCAAGGTCTTCGGGGACAGCGTTGACGTCGACGAGATGGCGATCTTCGAGATGGTCGACGCCGACTACAGCGACAGCGACTGGACCGGCAACGCTACCTGGGGCAACGTCCCGAACATGGTGTTCGCGTCGCAGAGCGACAACGACATCACGACGAGCCAGGAGATACGCCTGCTCGGCGGGTTCGACAGCACGGGCGCGCTTTCCTACGCCAACCTGCCGGGAGCCGAGGCCGTCTACCTTTACTCCGACAGGACGCTCACGAGCCTCGTCGACGCGATGGAGTATCGCGACCCGGTCCACTTCAGGACCGACCACTGCCCCAACGAGCAAGGGTTGGGCGGAGCGGACGACGCGTACGTGCCGGGGGCGCCTCCGAACAAGTACACGCTAGTCAGAGACGAAGCGGCGCCGGACACAGACCACTCCAACGTGGACTTCATGCTCTCCTCCTGGCCGACCCCGGGCTCCGCAAACGTGCTCGAGGACCTGAAACCGCCCATCGTCAAGACGGTCGGAACCGGCGGCAACGGCTTCGTCATCGTGACGTTCAACGAGCCGGTCGATATGGATACGGCGACCGATGTCTCGAACTACGTCATCGAGGGCCTGGCGGTCACCAACGCCTGGATCTCGAGAGACCAGAGGACATTGCTGCTCGAGACGGCGACGCAGATCCCTGACGACGTGTACGACATCACGACGTCGGGCGTGACGGACGCGTCCGAGAACATGATGGTCGACGACCACAGGACGTTCGTCGGCTCGCCGACCTCAGTGATCCCTATCAGTGACGTCCAGGCCTGGGACGAGATGGGCTACTCGCCGCTGTGGGGACAGGACGTAGAGGTCGCAGGGTTCACGACCGTGCCCCCAGGTTTCTTCAGCCCGGACCGCACGAACATCTACATCCAGGACAACGATGGTTGGGGAGTGAACATCTACTCGCCCGATCCGATGCCCTACCCGGCGCTGGAAGGCGATCTGCTGCTATGCACCGGCAAGGTCCTGGAGTACCGCAGCGTCAACAGCGCCGATCCGTGGGCGACGCCTCCCGGCTCCACCACCGAGATCGCCAACGGCTCCATAACCGTGCTCGCCCGCGGGTTCGACGTGATCCAGCCTGCTGAACTGCACACGGGCGAACTCGGAAGCGAGGACAGGGAAGGCACCCTGGTGTCGACGGCCGGGACCGTCGTCTCCGTCGAGGGATTCGCGATCTACATAGACGACGGGTCGGGTTCCTGCCAGGTCTATCAGAACTTCACCGACCTCGACTTCAGCATCTACGCGCTTGGAGACAGTCTCAAGGTAACCGGGCTCGTTCTGCAGTACGACTACACGTCGCCGTACCTGGGCGGCTACGAGCTCGCCCCGAGGTATGACAGCGACATCGTCATCGTGGGGACAGGAAAGACGGAGACCGCCCGCGTGGACGTCTCCGCCAAGGTCCTCGACATCAATTCCGACGAGAGCATCGACATCGACTTCTTCTCGAGCGGATGCGACCACGTTGCGGTGCGCATCTTCGACCTCAAGGGCCGTTCGATTGCGACCATCTATGACGGCCGATGTATCGGCACCACGAGGCGGAGTTGGGACGGAAGGGACGACGGCGGCAGCAAGGTGCCGCCGGGGGCCTACATCTGTCACATCCAGGCCAAGACGCGCGACGGGAGCGTTATCTCGGATTCCGCTGTCCCGATAGTCGTTGGGATGAAGCTTAACTAGGGGCATTAGAACCGTAAAGAGCGGGGCACGAAGGACCCGCTTCTCAAGGAGGCACAGGTGAGAGCAGCAAGAGCAGCGGTCACTCTCGCGGTTGTTGCGGTCCTGCTCGCGCCGAGTTGGGCGGGCGCCGCGGGCGTGTTCGATAATCTGATCCTGTCGCCGAGGGCGCGAGCGATGGGCGGCGCCTTCGTCGCGGTGTCCGACGACGAGACGGCCATATTCACGAATCC
>CAZLTC010000025.1:0-29243 GCA_964562405.1 uncultured bacterium
CATCGATGTCGACCCCGGAGTCGGCATACTGGCTGTGCTTCTTGTTCGGCATCGCGTGAGTCTCCGACTTGCTCGTTGGCGGTCTCGGTCGCTCGTGACAGCGACTCCTACTCTTCCGGCGGTTCTATTCCGAACCTGGCAATCTTCTTGAGCAGGCCCTGACGGCTCAACCCAAGCATCTTCGCGGTTCGAGACTTGTTCCAGCGCGTTTCACTGAGCACCTGCAGAATCACACGCTTCTCGACATCCTCCACCATGTCCTTGAGAGAGAGACGCGACCCGGGACGAATCGGCCGCGTCACGACCTCGACATCGCGCATCCTCTCTGAGAGTACGTTGGGGCTCACGCCTGAGCCCGGTTTCGCGAGCGCGATCGCCCTCTGAATCTCGTTTTCGAGTTCCCTTACGTTGCCCGGCCAGTCGTAGTTGGCCAGTAGGTCCATCGCATCGTCGGTGAAACCTGTCGGCGGATTCTCAAGCGAGCCTGCATACTTGTCGAGGAAGTGCTGGGCGAGCAGCGGGATGTCGTCTCGTCGCGCCCTGAGCGGGGGCATCTCGATTCGGATTACGTTCAGCCGGTAGTAGAGGTCCTCTCGGAAGCGCCCCGCCTCGACTTCTTCTTTCAGGTTCTTGTTGGTGGCAGCCACAATGCGAACGTCTACACGTGTAAGCTCGTTCGCTCCGACGCGCCGTATCTCGCCATCCTGCAGCACACGCAGTAGCTTCACTTGGAGCGACGGTGGCATATCGGCTATCTCATCCAGGAAGAACGTTCCACCGTCGGCGGCCTCAAAAAGCCCGGCCTTCTCCCTCATAGCACCGGTGAAGGCGCCGCGCACGTGGCCGAATAGCTCGCTCTCCAGTAGCTGTTCAGGCAGTGCAGCGCAGTTCTGTGCCAGAAAGCGCTGGCCCTTGCGCGGGCTGTTGAAGTGTATGGCCCGAGCTACCAGTTCCTTGCCAGTTCCACTCTCCCCCTCGATAAGTATGGTGACTGAGGTCCGCGAGACCTTCTGGAGGAGAATGAAGAGCTTCTGCATCTCGAGGCTTCGTCCAATGATGTTCGAGAATGAACTCCTCCCGTCCACCTCCCACCGAAGATACTCGACCTCATCCTCCAACTCGGCACGTAGCACGACATTCTCAAGCGCGACTGCAGCCTGTGCCGCGAGCGCCTCAAGGAACCGAAGATCCTGCTTGGAGAAGCGGCCATCACGCCGCCTATAGTCGAGGTAGATGGCACCCCGGACCGTGCCCTTGGAACATATTGGAACCATCAGCGAACGGCGGATTCCGAGTGATTCAGGCAGGCCCGCCGCACATGCGGGGTCGGACTCGGGTTCGCACATGATTGAATCGGCTGAGTCCGCTCGCGCCCGCTCCATCAGCGACCTGATCACAGGCAGCAGCTCATCAGTGCTGACGCTCTCAGCGAGGAGCGCCGTGGGAACGACGCTCAGACCGCCATCGTCCAGTCTGAAGACGGCCGCAACGGTCTCAGCCGGCACATTCGCCGCGGCTGAGTCAGAGAGTGCTTGAAGGACTTCGCGCGGGGACGAGGATGTGGACATTCTGCGACTACATTCGAAAACGCCATTCAACCTGTCGCGATCGCCGGGCAGGTGTGCATGGGTCTCCAGCACATCAGACGACGCCTCGGCGATCAGATCCTGAATCTCGCCTGCATCTCGTCTTGCTCCCAGCTGCCGCAGTTGCTCGAGAGAATCGGTCAGCCATCGCAGAGCCTCCTCGACCTCACCCAAGGAAAGCTTGGCTCTGCCCAGCGCTCCCATCGCGAGCGCATGCTCATACGGTGCGTCAAGGGATGCGGCCAGCTGCACACCTGCCTCAAGGTGCTCAACTGACTCGCGTGAGCACCCTTTCATCAGCAGAATCTCCCCAGTTGTCCGTTCGCAGTTGGCCACCTCGAGAGCATTCCTCATGGTCGAGGCCAGTCGAGCAGCGCGACTCGCACAGGATCGGGCTTCTTCATCGTGTCCGTCTGTGGCGAGCGCCAGGGCTTTCCTCCTCAGAAGCTCAGGCAAGTCGTCTACTGAACCGACTGCTTCCATCAGTCTCTCAGCGTCATCTAGGAGTCTGAGCGCGCCAGGCGCATTCCCTACCTGCAGCTCTATTTCGCCCATGTTGCTCAGAGACAGCGCAAGGCCCCATTCGTCACCGCAGCGCCGGGCTGCCGCGGAAGCCTCTCGGTACGAACTGGAGGCCTCGCGCAGTGCGCCGAGCCGCTGGTGCAGGGTTCCTTCGTTCAGGTGCAGCATCTCGAGGCCGTAGGAGTCGGTCTCTGTCTGCACCATTGCTCTTGCGCGCTTGAGCGACTCACCGCTCTTGCTCCACTCCCCTAGCATCAACCACGCTAGCCCGCTGTTCGCGAGGGCGGCTCGCGCAAGTTGCGGTTCGTCACTCCTTAGGGCCGTCTCTGCAGCCTTCTCATACCACTGAATAGCCTCATCCCAGAAGCACAGCGCATATCTTGCGTTGCCCTTCACGTTGTAGCTCTGCGACAGCAGCTGATCATCGAGACCAGTCTCGAGGATCGCAATCCCCTCATCTGCGAGGACGTCTATTCTCTCGAACTCGCCTCGCATCTGGTGGACGGCGGCCTTGCTGCAGTTCACCCTAGCGACCCATAGCAGGTCTCCCTCCGAACGAGCCATCCGATCAACCCTGCCGAGGACTTCAAGTGCACCCAGCGCGTCTCCACTGAGAGTGAGTGCCCGACCCAGCGTCCACAGAACTCCCCTCAGCTCTTCATGAGGGGCGTCCGCCTCTGTTTTGAGTTGCATGAGGAGCCGCCGGAGAGCACGAGCGCAGTCAGACGCTAGGCCGAGACGCCAGAACGCCTGAGCAATGTCATACAGAGGTCGCACTAGTCCCCATTCACAAGCGCGGCCACCTGGTACGGTCGTCTCCGCGAGCCGTAGGTAGAAGGCGGCTGAACCTGGGTGGCCTGAGTCCTCATACCTCTTGGCAATCCGCACCGCTTGCTCACAGGCCCCTGAAGGGTCCACACTTCTTGCTCTGTGCCAGACAATGTCCTCAGCCCTTCGATCCTCCTCGGCAGACTCCGGGTCCCGGAGTCCTTCCAAGGCTGTCGCTACCGCCCCATGAAGGCTATGGGCACTTGTCCCCACGACGGCATCGTAGACAATCTCTCTGACCAACTCGTGATTGAAGACGAGCCTCGAGTTCGCGCTGTCGCCACAGAGGAATCCCTTCGCCACTAGACGCTGAGATGCAAGCTGTGCCTGGTGGGAATCTAGTACGGCCGCCGCTGCAGCAACGCCCAGTGTGACGCCGTGACCTAGTGACGCGAGGCGAAGTAGCGCGCCCTCGTCTGGCGACAGACTGGCTATGTCGCTGACTAGAACCGACGCCAACGACATGGGCGAAGCGTAGCTACCTGGACACGCCGTACGAACCTCTAGTCCGTGGGTTCCCATCTGTAATTCGTCGCGTCTGGACAACGAGTTCAGCATCTCCACGCAGAGCAATGGGTTTCCGTTCGTCCGAGTCATCAGTTCATCAGCCAGGCATGGTGCACTAGGACAACACGTGACCTCTCCAGCTAGAGCAGAGATCTCGGGAAGGGATAAGGGAGGGACTCGGTGCATCTCGATGGGCAGGGATGCTCCTACCCCTTCCGCAGACGCATCCCCTAAGATTGAGGCTTGGCGGCTCCACTCCAATAGGAGGGCCGGAAAGCGCTCACACGTAGCCACGAACACGACTGGCGCATGCTTCGCCGCTGCACTGCTGATGGCCTCTGACAAGCGGACCAGATCAGTATCGCTCAACCTGTCTATGTCATCCGCGAAGCACAGCACGCCGATGCGGCCACACGAAACTTGCTCCGGCGAGCCACTGACAGTGCCGGTCCGTGTGGGCTCTCCAACATCCAGTTCTCCGATGCCAGCCTGCCCCGACATCGCCAAGACCGACTCGGACGCGGACAGAATTCGTGATTCATCCAGACCGAGGAATCTGAACCCACATGCAGCAGCTTCGCCTCGACAAAGAACTCCAAGGCTCGACCGACCAGAACCGTCGGCTCCGGAGAACAGCAGGGTGCGACCCGGCCGAAAGAACGCATCACTGAGCAAGCCTCTGATAAGACCGGCCAACTCCCGGCGGGGTACTATCCCACGCTCAAGCCAACATCGAGGCGACGCTACCAGGGCTCCCGCACTTGATAGTCCCCTGCCATCAACAGCACCTCGAAGGCTGCGCTGCACTCCATTGAAGCCCGCGTCCCCGCCTCTTAGCAACTCGGCAAGAGCTTCTTGCACTCCTGAGTCAATCCTAGCCGCGACTCCACTAAGTAGATCCAACGAGGCGGTCAGTTGGTCCACCCTGTGGCCCAGAGCACGCGCTAGTAGTCGGACGGCGAGGTCGCCAAACGCCCTGACATCTGCAGACCTTGTCATGGCAGGGTCATAGTCGTCTCCCGGCGTGTGCGTCTGAGACATTGCGGCTCTCATTGGCGTCCACGAACCAACCCACCAAGATGCGCCGTGCAAGTCCAGCAGTGCCGCCTCGGGCTGAGAGTGCCCCGGGAGACGATTCACGACCGTCGCCGAGTCGAACTTCAGATTGCCATGGGTAACTCCGACGGCGTGGAGATAGCCGACCGCCTTCGAGAGAGACAGCAACCAAGCATAGCACTCCCCAAGCGATGGACCCTCGGTCAACCAGGAACCAAGTGACCTTAGAGAACCATCAATCGTGAGCAGGAGTTCTCCGGGTTCATCGATCCATGGTTCAATCGACCGGAGAGTTGGCAGGGAGGGATGACGCAGGCACGACAGCATCAGACTCTCATCTGCGAGTTGCATACTGAACGAGTCGACGCAGGTGCCTTCCGCGGTGTCGGCCCGGCGCTTCGCCACCTCGGTACGACACAGTGCATGGTCGAACCAAGCCAGTACATCAATGTGCTCGTCTCCGAAGACGCGCTCGTATCGTCTCGAGTGGCCGCCGATTGTGCTATTGCGTGCAGCGAGGCTCATGTTGTTTCCCGTACCGGGGAATGCGTATGCAGACGGACCTACTGCGGGGCAACCAGAAAGCCGAGTTCATCTAGATGCGTAGTCTGCCGCCCTCAATCATCTCTACGAAGAGCTCGACGACTCGTGGATCGAAGTCCGCACCACTTCCTTTCTTGAGCTCGGCAAGTGAGGCCTCCAGCCCCAAAGAAGCTCTGTAGGGTCTGTCCGACATCATGGCGTCAAATGAGTCGGCGACCTTCACAATCCTCGCTTCCAACGGTATGTCACTCCCGGACAACCCATCGGGGTACCCCTTGCCGTCGTATCGTTCGTGGTGGTGTAGTACGACTCGCCTCGCTCCACTCAGGAACTGCAAATCAGACACGATGCGGGCGCCGATCTCGGGGTGTGTTCTCATGATCTTCCACTCATCGTCGGTCAATGCTCCGGGCTTGAGCAGGATGTCATGCTGGAGGGCTATCTTACCCATGTCATGAAGAAAACCTGCATACTCCAGCATCTGAACCCGACGTTCTGACAGTCCAAGCTCTCGTGCAAGTGCTACGGAGTACCCAGTGACTCTCTCTGAGTGCCCACGTGTGAAGGGGTCGCTGGCGTCAATCGCAGAGGTGAGTGCACGAACGGTGTCTATGTGGACCTGTCTCATGTCTGTATAGAGCTTGAAGGAGTAGCGAGCTAGCAGGAGCGGAACGAGGAATAGCGCTACGCCAGGTATGCCAATCTGCATGTAGATGACGACGATTATGGCCCCCAAAGGAACGAATCCAACGAGGTGCGTCAGCGTAGTCCAAAGGTATGTGCTCTGCCAGATTCGCCAAGCACTTCCTCGCTCGCTCAGGGCCACAACGAGACTCACGCCGAACGTGTCGATGAGGAAGTACGTTATGCCGGCCGCTGCAAGTGGAAGAACCAGCGCGCCAATCGTGGTCGCGTCGCGGCCTCCGACCAAGTCGAATACGAGGCCGGCCGACATAATCGTAATGACGAACAAGCTTACATTGAAGAGCACCTTGTGCGGAGCTTGCCGGGAGAAGACTAGCGACGTGAGAATGCTGCTCACGGTAGCCATCATCGCAGCTATCACAGGTCCGAAGACCACGATAGCGGCGTAGTCGAGAGCTGATGAGACCGTTATATAGGCGCGCGAACCTGGCAGCATTATCGGGCTCAGCTCTGCAATCGTAGCGAAGCCAAGCCACCAGAACACAGGCACCCAGGAATCCGTACGTGCAGTCGGGAATGCCTTCACCGCGACGGCCACGCCGACCAGCACGACCGCGAAGTAGTAGAGCTTGAACAGCGGAGGCGTTCCAGCGAACGGACCTCTGGCAGATGTTGATGTCAAGCGGGAGACCTCATAGAGGAAAGGTTCGGGCCGGCAGGGGCGCTACATGCTAGGCCCAGCCAGACCTGCCACTAAGTAGTATTTCCAGCATCAGGTTTATGAAGAACAAAATCCCACCTCCTCGCGTCGTTTCAATACCCCTGGCCCTGCAATGCCGCTGACTCTCGGTTCGGACCAGACCAGGGGCAAAAGGGGTAACGCGCTTCGCTATTGAGGTGTGACTTCGCTCCGCTCCTTGCTAGGCATGCTAGCTATCCGATGCCGGCCCGACTTCGTATTCGGTTGGTTCCTTCGGTCTGCAGCGCCGGAGGAACCGATTGACTGCATCCAGCGTGGCGAGCGCGGCGGCCCTTATCGGGTCGCGGTTCGAGGTGCACGCGCCCATCAGGTCGCGGTCCTCACCGTCTGAGAGCAGGCAGATGTTCGCCACCACGGTGAGCCTGCCTCCCACGGTCACTTCCTCCACCGCGTTCACGGAGAAGGCGTACTCGCCCTCCAGAAACTGCTGGACGGCCTTCAGGGTCGCCTCCGCCACGATCCTGAGCACGGAGTCGGGGGAGTCGACACCCTCCGCCGAGGCGATGGTGTCCAGTCCGTTGAGCGCAAGCTCGACTCGCGCCTCTGCCTTGAGCTGCGACTGCGCGACGCTCACACCGATGAACCTGGCCCTGCGCTCTCCGGGCCAGAGGTAGACGCCCTCTCTGGCGGCGAGAGCCTCCTCGATCTCCACCCCTGACCTTGGGGCTTCCGCCTCTTCCGCTTCCGGAGCTTCCTCCCCTTCCTCGACCTGCGCGATACTTATCTTCCGGTGGTCGATCTGGATGCCCAGCTTGGCAACCAGCATCGTCTCTATGTCACGCGCTATCTGCTTCGGGCTCCTGCCTGGTGAGGCGACAGCATGGATCTCCAGGATGGTGCCATTGTCGTCAGCGACGACGCGCGCCGACCTCACGTCCTTCAGACCCGTGAGGGTCCGCTCCACGTCTTCCTGAGGGAAGACCTTGTCCCGTCCACGCAGAAGAATGGCTGCCTCCCCATGTTGCACAATCCGTCAAGCATCCACGTTCGGCGGCACGCTACCATAAACACTCTAGGCTGGCCAGTCGTCAAGGGTAATCAGTTCGAGGGGCGCTACATCCGCTCGGGAGCGCCCACGCCCAGCAGGCGGAGGCCGTTCCCCAACACGGTCTTGACAGCTTCCGACAAGAAGAGCCGGGCTGACGTCGTCGCAGGATCATCCGAGACGATCCTGTTGTCGTGGTAGTAGGAGTGGAACCTGGCCGACACGTCGCGCAGGTACGTGGTGAGCCTGTGCGGCTCTCGAGCAGATGCCGCGCCCTCCACCAGCCCGGGAAGCTCCGACAGCAGCAAGACAAGCGGCCGGCCTCCCCCATCCTCTATTCCTGTCAGGTCCACATCGCCCGGAGAAGGAGCTTCTGTCCCCTTCTCTCTGGCGAACCGTATCAGACTGGCAACGCGCGCGTGTGCGTACTGCACGTAGAAGACGGGATTCTCATCGGTCTGCTCGCGGGCCAGGTCGAGATCGAAATCGAGATGCGCGGAGGACTTCCTCATGAGGAAGAAGAACTTGGCCACATCGACACCCACATCGTCGACCAACTCCCTCAGGGTCACGATGTTCCCGGCGCGCTTCGACATCTTGAGCTGCTTGCCGCCCTCGATGAAGTTCACCTGCTGTATGATCTCCACCTCGAGGCGTTCTCTCTTGTAGCCCAGGACCTCGAGAGCCGCATGCGTCTCAGCCACGTGCGAGTGGTGGTCGGGTCCCCAGAGATCGATCACAGGGTCGAACCCACGCTCGAACTTGTTGACGTGATACGCCGCGTCGGGAAGCAGGTAGGTCGGAATGCCGTCGCTCTTCACGATGACCTTGTCGTCGTTGGTCCCCCTCGTACTCGTGCGGAGCCACAGCGCATCTTCCTTCTCGTACGTCTCGCCGCTGGCCTTGAGCTTCTGAAGCACAGCGTCGACCTCACCGCTCTCCACCAGTTCCGTCTCATGGAACCAGCGGTCGAAGCGCACGCCGTACGCATCGAGCGCTGCCTTCTGCTCCGCAACGATGGACTCGATGGCCGCCCGCTTGAAGTACTCGACGCGCTCCGCCGCTTCCATGTCGCGCACCGCCGGGTTCTCGTCCAGGAGACGCCGCGCTACGTCGCGCACGTACTCACCCTGGTAGCCACCCTCGGGGATCTCCCACTCTTCCCCTAAGAGTTCCCGGTACCGGGCGTCCACCGACAGAGCGAGCTTCTCGACCTGCTGCCCGCCGTCGTTGACATAATACTCGCGTTGAACATCGGTGCCCGTAGCCTCGAGGAGACGCCCCAGCGCGTCGCCCACGGCCGCCGCGCGTGCGCTCACGACATTCAGCGGACCGGTGGGATTCGCGCTCACGAACTCGATCTGGACTCTCCGCGCCCTGCCCGAATCCGTCCGTCCGTAGGAGTCAGACGCGCGAACGATCTCGCGGAGCACCTGCTGATACCAGCCGCCCGCGTATCGGAAGTTGATGAAACCGGGCCCCGCGATGTCGATGCTCTCCACTAGCCCGTCCGGGAGATCGAGCGCCGCCACGATCTCCTGCGCGACTTCCCTCGGGTTGCGGCCAGCCTTCCTGGCGAGCCCGAGCGCAACGCTCGTGGCCGCGTCACCATGGGACGGGTCCCTTGGAGGGCTCACATCGGCGCGCTCGCCGCCGAAGCCGAGCTTCGACAACGCCTGTTCTATGCCGTTCGTCAGTTCGGAAGTGAACAACGGATGCTCCAGTTCGTTTCAGGACTTCAGCCCGCGCTGTCATGTGGCGGATGCCTGAACACGGCGTCGTCCTCAGACCATCGACGACTCCGCGCCCGCCACGTCACGGTGCGGCCTGACGAATGATACATCAATGGGCCTACCGGCCGCCACCACGACGCTTGCGGAGCAGTGGTCGGCGCCAGGACAGCAACGACCTCGCTAACGCCCCTCCTATCTGCGGTACGCCACGTAGATGTCGGCCTCGATCTTGTGGCCCGTGGAGTCGTAAAAGAGGTGCGTGAAGTAGATGTTACCCGCGTCGTCGAGTCCAGGGTCACCGGCGTAGTTGGAGATGACCTCCTCGGGCGCCGTCCATGTCGTCCCCGCTCTCGTCGTGTGGAAGATGGCGGGGCCGGCGTAGCCCAGGCCGCTCCAGGCGGTGTACCACAGCTCTTCCCCGTCAGCCGAGAGCCACGGTCTGCTCTCGTCACCCGGTCCATTGACAGCCACGCCCAGGTTCTCCGGAACCATCCAGCCGGTGTCCGTGCGCCGAGTTTCCCAGAGGTCCTGCCCGCCGTGGCCTTCCGGTCCGGACCTGTCGAACACCATTACGTCGCCCGCGATTGCCAGCTCACCTACGTTGTAGTCCTCGTTGAGCTGGGCGCCCGCGTTCGTCCAGTCAGGCCAGCGCCCGTTCCTGAACTCGGCCGTGTAGATGTCGCCGTCGGTCAGGTAGTTGCCCAGGCGAAACGAGCCGAACCAGAGGGTGTCACCTGGGCAAGAGAACGGTCCGTCGAGAGCAAGTCCGCTGGAGAGTTCTGCCCTATCGGGCTCCGTCCAGGAACCTCCCGCAGCGGCGCGGTTCCCTCCGCCCGAGATCGTCTCGCACCACCAGATGCCGGTCACGCCGTCGGCTAGCTGCTGCTCGGCCGGCAGATTGCCGTCCGGAGTGAAGAAGAACATGAACCTGTCCGCGTCGCGGGTGATCACGGGCGCGTCCTCGACGCCGGCGGTGTTGACCGGCCCCGGCATCGGCACCGGGGCCTCCCAAGCCCCGGAATGGATCACCGGGGGAAAGAAGTCGGTCTCCGGCGTCATCTTGACGGCGCCGGGTGGGATCGAGTCCTCGCGCGACAGCGGGGTTGAGGGACCAGACGCCGAGTCGCAGCCGGCCGCCGGGAGGATGGCGAGGAGCGTCAGAACAAGCGCCCGACGTACGAAGACGATGCGCACGCTCGCGGGGAACCGCGAACGCGTGGCTGCCGGATGACGCTCACTGGACATGATGCTCCACTCTGCCACGGGGACCGCCCCGGGGGCCACCAGGGGATCGTCTGCGGGATAGCGGCTAGCGGGGCGTGGTCGCCTTCATGAACTGGACACGCTCGTGCGCCGCGGGGTTGGAGCTCATCTCACGGCTCATCGTGCCGCGGAAGTCGGACACGGCCGTGTGGCCGTGCTTCTCCATCCAAGCCTCCACCTCCGACACAATGTTTGCCAGGTGGTCGACGCCCTTCTGGTAGAGAACCGAGCAAACCTCCACGGCGTTTGCTCCGGCCAGCAGCTGCTTGATCACGGCCTGGCCGTCGTGGACGCCCGTGGACGCCGCGATGTCGCACGTGACGAAACCGGACAGGATCGAGACCCACCTGAGTGGATTAGACAGCTCCGAGGGCGTGCTGAGCGGAGGACCGGGGATGATCTTCATCCTTTCTACGTCTATGTCGAAGGGATAGAACCGATTGAACAACACGAGGCCCGTCGCACCGGCGGTCTGGAGCTTAAGCGCCATCTCCGGCAGGCTCGAAAAGCTGGACCCGATCTTGACGGATACCGGGATGCTGACGTGTCTCTTCACGGATGTCAGGATGTCTATGTACACGTCCTCGTTGGCCCTCGCGGTCTGGCGGAGCGGGTCAGCCGGGAAGACATAGACGTTCAGCTCGAGCGCGTCCGCGCCTGCCTTCTCGAACCTGCCGGCGAACTCGGTCCATCTGCCGGACGACACGCAGTGCACGCTTGCTATGATGGGGATCGACGTGTCTCTCTTGGCCGAACGGATCAGGTTCTCGTAGTAGTCCACGGCGTTCTCGCGGCCGTAGGAGCGGATGTAATCGGCCGCCTCCGTGTGCCAGTATGAGGCGCCGCTGCTGTCGGCCAACTCGGTCGACTCGGCCAGGATCTGCTCCTCGAATATCGACTTGAGCACGACCGCGCCCGCCCCCGCCTTGGCACACTCGTCCACGCCCTCTATCGTGTTGGTGAGACCGGAACTCCCCACGACGATGGGATTGCGCAGCTTGAGCCCCAGGTATCTGGTAGAAAGGTCGACCATGTCGGGCCTCCGTGTTCAGGGATCGGATGGATCGCCGGCCGGGGTCCACGGCCGGCACGTCGTCAGTGTAGCACAGACAGGGTGAAAGGCCACCGCCGGAGCGGCTCCACGAAACTGCATCGTCGAGTCGGCCGCCTGCACCGGGAGCCGAGTGGCTCACCTGCGCGCCGCACTTACGTGACGCTCTCTGCTACCACCTGTCCCTGTGAACTCGCCCAGCATCGTACTGCGTCCTGGTCTCCTTCTCCTCCGCCGGGTGGCCGATGGACAGGACGGCAAGGGGCGTGACCGGGTCCTTGATGCCGAGGAGCTTCTTCGTGGGATCGACGCGCTCGGGATTAGGATGGCATCCGAGCCAGACGGCCCCGAGACCCATCATCGACACGGCAAGCAGGATGTTCTCCGTCGCCGCCGAGCAGTCCTGCACCCAGTAGCGGTCGGAGATGCCGGCGTCTCCGCAGACGACCACGCACAGGGGCGCCTCGCGAAGCATGTCCCAGTGCGAGCCGTAGTGCGAGAGCTTGTCGAGAGTCTCTCTGTCGGTCACCACCACGAAGTGCCAGGGTTTCTTGTTGCTGGCGGAAGGCGCGGCCATCCCCGCCTCGAGGAGTCTCGTGATCTGCTCCTCCGACACCGGTTCCGGAGTGTATCTGCGGATGCTGCGTCTCTTGAGGATCGGCTCTATCATCGCTACTCCTCGTCCTTGTACTCCTCGATCTGCGCGTCTCCCCAGAGGCGCTCGAGCTGGTAGTACTCTCTCGTCTCGGCATCGAAGACGTGCACCACAACGTTGACATAGTCGACCAGCACCCACCGCAGGGCCTCGTACCCCTCAACGTGCCACGGGCGCTCGTCCGACTCCTTCATGCCGTCGACGATGCCATCCGCGATCGCCTTGACGTGTGTGCTGCTGGTTCCCTCACAGATCACGAAGAAGTCGCACGTGGTCGTCAGACCCCGAAGATCCAGGGAAACGACGTTCTCGGCCTTCTTGGACAGAGCCAGGTCGGCCACTTTGTTAACGAATCTCTTCGAGCTCTTATACAATACCTACCCTCCGAGCTTCACTCTGCTTATCCGTGATGTGGTGTTTTCTTGATCCCGCCCGATGATACGAGTGATGACCGCCTGCCTTCTCTCGACCCGTCGCAGTCGTAGGTCGTAAAGCCAGACCCCTATGAAAGACGCCACCAGGAACACGACGGCCAGCACGATGGGCAGCCCCGAGTCCTCGCTGCCTCCGGCGATCGCGCTGCCGATCAGGAAGCCGACGATGGTGAGGAGGATTGGGATCATGTAGATGATGAACGCGGCAGCGATCACGCGGCCGGAGGCGATCTCGACTTCTACCCTGTCGCCCTCTGAGGCGCCGGCAGTGTTCGTGGCAAGCAGCAGCAGCTCTTTGCCGCTGCCCGCCATGAGACAAGCCCCGCAGCTTTCGCATTCCTTGCTGATGGGCATTGCAACGATGGCGGCCTCGTCCTTCACGGAGACTACGCAACCTTCCTCCCTCAAGCCATAGCTCCTTCCGAATCCCTTCTCTAGAAGCCCTTCCACGATTATGCCTCAGGCATTGGGCTCCGCTCAAGTCCGAAGGGCACGCACGAACGGTAGCCTGTCCAAGGCGAAGAACGCAACCAGCCCGGTCGCGAGCCCCGATGCGGCCGCGAGGAAGAGCGCCGGCGGGAGCATTCTGGCCGCGGCGCTCCACCCGACGTAGAGCAGGGCCACAACGACAAGCTGGGCGATGTTGTGGGCGGCCGCTCCAAGCATGCTCAGACCGACCACTCCCAGCGGTGGATATGCCACGCGTCGCGCGAGCCCCATCACCGCGATCGCTGTCAGCCCTCCCGCCATGGACATCGCGAACGCGGGCCCCGCGAAGGTCCCCAGGATGAGCGACGCCAGGATGACCCTGAGGAAAGTGAGCGCCACCGCGTCCCGGAATCCCAGGGTCAGAAGGGCAATGAGGGTGACGACGTTGGCAAGGCCGAGCCTCGCGAACGGGAACGGCGCCGGGATGAGACGCTCGACCCCATTGAGAACCAGCGCGGCGGCGAGAAGCAGCCCGAAGCGGGCAACGCGCTCTCCCGAGGTCCTGCGCATGGCTACCTCGTCGTCGCGTCGGTCGTACCTTCACCGACGACCCGTACGACCACCTGATTCGGCACGCATACGGCCGACTCTCCAGGACTGTCGATCGGCCCGATGGCCACGCAGATGCCGCGCGGGCAAGGAGAGCTCACGATCCTGACCGCCCCCCCACTCACGACGACCCTGGTGGTCCCCAGAGGCCCGTCGACATCGAGAGTCCTCTCCTCGTTCAACCCGACGACCTCTCTCTGCCCGCCCGGGCCCTCGACGAGCACACGAGGGAATCGCGTGTCCGTATGCGGAGCAAGCAGCAGGACGAGCCCCAGCCCCACCAACACGTAGAGGACGATCCTGTCAGCGCCCGTCAGAAGAGAGACGGCGGACCGGGCGCGCGCGCCGACGCGCCCCCGGGAGCGATCCCCTGACGCGGACTGTCCTCCGTCACCTGTGGCGCCGCACATCATCCCTCGCACCAGACGAAATCGGCCGTCCGGCCGCAGCGGCTGCAGTCGCCCGCCACAATCCCGACGACCTTCGCGGAATAGCCCGATCGGCGGACCTGCAGATTGCCGCAGTTCGGGCAGTATGTGTTTGAGTCGCCGCCGCTCACGTTGCCCACGTACACGTAGAGAAGCTTCTCCTTCGCCAGCGAGCTGGCTCTCTCTAGCGTCTCGTAAGGCGTCGGCTCGATCGTCATCTTGTGTGTCGGATAGTACGCCGAGAAGTGGACCGGCACGGCCCTGTCGACGTCTGCCATGAAGTCGACCAGCTCGCGGATCTGTTCATCCGAGTCGTTGAGTCCCGGGATCATGAGATTAGTGACCTCGACGAACGAGTGCTCGGCACCCAGCCGTATGGTGCGCTTCACCGACTCGAGTCCGTCAACGTGGCAATACTTCCTGTAGAAGTCACGGTCCATCGACTTGAGGTCAATGTTCATCGCGTCGACGAGCGGGAGAAGCTCAACCAGCGGTTGTTCGTTCAGGACGCCGTTCGTGACGAGGATGTTCTTGAGTCCTTGCTCGCGTGCCAGCGCTCCCGCGTCGAGCAGGTACTCGAACCAGATGAGAGGCTCGGTGTACGTGAAAGCGATGCCGAACGAACCGCGCTCGAGTGCGAGGTCGACGAGCCTCTCGGGCGGCAGTGGAGTCGTCGAGGCCGGCTGCTGTGCGATCGACCAGTTCTGGCAGAAGTCGCAGCGTAGATTGCATCCGTTGCACGCCACCGAGAGCACCTCGCGCCCGGGGCAGACGTGATAGAGAGGTTTCTTCTCGACCGGGTCCACCTGGGCCGAGACGCACTGCGCGTAGTTGGCGGCGACGAGGATGCCATCCCGGTTCTCGCGCCCCAGGCAGATGCCTCGTCGGCCTTCGGCGATCACGCACGCCTGCGGGCACAGCTCGCAGGCGACGCGGCCATCATCGAGCTTCCTCCAGTACTTGGCGTTTGCCATGGCCGTCCCCCCCCCCGGCGCGGTGCCGCACAGGCATGCGCCGTTGGATTACCGCGCCTCCTCGAAGCGGCCGACGAGACCTGAGGAGACCAGGATCTCATCCACTTCGGCATCGCCACGCGCGATCACGCACTCCACGCCCGGCGTCGCCTCAACGAACTCCAGACCGTCGTCCGGCCCCAACACGAACACAGCGGTCGCGAGCGCATCGGCGTCAATGCACATCTCACAGACTACGGTCACGCTGATCACACCTCGCGCGGGGTATCCAGTCCGCGGATTGAGAATATGATGGTATCGGACCCCATCCACGAACCCGCATCTCTGATAGTCGCCTGATGTCGCCGCGCTGCCCTCGTCCAGGACGATGACGCCCAGGAGTCCCTCCTTGCGGGGATCCTTGACGCCGATCCGCCACGCCCCGCCGCGCGGCGCGCTCCCCAGAAGGCGCACGTCCCCGCCGGCGTCCACGATTGCCGACTTGACGCCCATCTCGCGAAGCGCCTCGATGGCCCTGTCGACCGCGTAGCCCTTGGCGATGCCGTCGAGGTCTATCTCCGCTCCACGCAACGTCACCAGCGACGCGGACGTGTCCACCTCCACCCTCGAGTATCCGACTCGCTCAAGCGCTTTCAGAATGTCCTGGTGCTCCGGGAGGACCATGTCCCGGCCGAAGTCCCACAGGTCCACGAGCGGAGCCACGGTCGGGTCGAACGCCCCGCCGGTCGTCTCTGCTACCTCGAGCGCCCTCTCCACGACACGAGCCACGCCTGCATCAACGGAGCCTCCTCCGGACGCGTTGATGCGTTCGACATCGCTGCCGGGCGAGTAACGCGTCGTGAGGTGCTCTACTCGAGCCATGGTGTCGAAGGCCACACCTATCGCGGCCCGGGCGCTCTCCTCATCGCCGCCGAAGATGGTGACGGAGACGAGGGTGCCCATCGCCACGCGGTGCTCTTCGTAGGCCTCGGGACCCCGCGCCCGTTTGGTAAGGAAGACGACGAGCGCGAGCGCCACGACGAAGACCACGACCTCCGCCACGAGGCGACCGCGAGACGTCGGCCGAACAGCGCGGGAACTAGGCATGGATGGCGGCCAGAGCGGAAGCGGCTACGATGATGCCCACGGCCAGATGCAGCTTGAATGCGTTGACTCTGGCCTCGGTCATCTTCGAAGGACTCGCATGATCGTGCCAGGAGATCGCGACCACGGTCCTGACCAGACCAAAAGTGAGAACAGCGACGAGCGACAGGGGGACCAAGGAAGCGGTGAAGACTGCTCCGAAGAGCGACGCGTAGACGAGAACAGAGATCAGCGGCGCCACGACCCGCCCGGAGAGGCGCGCACCCAGAAGCGTCACGAGCGTCTGCCGTCCCGCCTTCCCGTCCGCCACGCGTGCGACGAGTTCGCTGGTCCATACCCACAGCGCGGTGGTCAGCACGATCGGCAGCGACGCCAGATACACGCGACGGGTCAAGTCGCCGGTTTGAACGAGATACGCCGCGAGCACGGGCAGCATGCCCAGCCCAACGGAGACCACGACCTCTCCGAAGGCTCTCTCCGAGAAGGCAAGCGGTGGAACGACGTAGAGCGCTCCGGCGAACAGCGCACAGACGCCCAGCACTAGAAACGTGTTGCCCGGGACCATCGTGTTCAGGTGAAACCCCAGGAGAGACGCTGCCGCGATGCAGGCGAGCCCCACCGTGAGCAGCTGCCCCGGAGGCCCTTCGAACTGACCGCGGAAGCGCGTCTGGAGGAGCGCGAAGCCGGCGTGCAGCAGGACCGCGGCAACGAGCAGTTCGATGGCCCCCAGTGCGTTGAACGAGAAGCCGGGGGGACGAAGCCAGAACGGGAGTGTTGTGCCCACAAGTACGGGAAGGACCGAGGCCGTCCAGTAGCGAGCGCCGGCAGCCGACAGGAAGCCTCCCCCGCCCGGGGTCGCCGCGGGCCGCTCGGGCTCGCCGCGCTTCGCGGCGCCTTCACTCGGCGCTTGACCAGTACTGCGGGGCTTCTTGGCCACGTCAGTTCCTCTCCTTCTGAAGACCGAGCGCGCCCACCATGGTTATGGCCCTGGTCGGACACGCGTCCAGGCAGAGGCCGCAGCCGATGCACTTCTTCCTGTCGACCTCGTGACGTCTGCCCTCCTCGCCGCTTATCGCCTTGACCGGGCAGACCTTGGCGCAAGCGCCGACACCTTCGCACTTGGAGCCGATGAGCGCCACGGGACGCGTCTTCACATCATCGACGATCGCGCTGGTCGGACAAACGGCGGCGCATACGCCGCAGTTCGTGCACTTCGAGTAGTCGATGACCGCAAGGTCGTTCTCCATGTGGATCGCGGAGGCGGGGCACTTCTTCACGCAGAGCTGACACGCTATGCAGGCAACGTTGCAGACGCTCTTCGCCTTCTTGCCCTTGTCGTGCGACGAGCACCTGATGTGGACCTTCATGTCGACGGGCACGAGTTCGATGATGTTCACGGGGCACGCCTCCACGCAGTTACCGCAGCCCGTGCACTTCACCGCGTCAATGTGGACCACTCCGTCATCGTCAAGCTCGACGGCGCCGAACGGGCACACCGCCTTGCACGTTCCGAACCCGAGGCAGCCGAAGATGCACGACTTGGGATTGCCTCCGACCAGTATGGCCGCCCTGCAGTCGGTGATGCCCTCGTATTCCAGCCTCTGCTCGGACGTCGACAGGCCGCCCTTGCAGTGGACCACCGCGACCTTCGCCACCTGCTCACCCGCGTCGGTGCCCAGTATCTCGGCAACCCTGCTGGCGACCTCCTGCCCCCCCGGCGGACACACCGCGGGGATGCGGCCCGCGGCGACCGCGGCCTCGGCGTAGCCGTGGCATCCGGGATACCCGCAGGCCCCGCAGTTCGCGTGCGGGAGCACTGCCAGGATCTGCTCGACGCGGGGATCGCGGTAGACCGCGAAGATGCGCGAGGCGATCGCGAGCACGGCGCCGAACACAGCAGCCATGCCCGTGAGGGCCAGCACCGACCTTGTGACCACGGGGTCCATCAGCCCGCCTATCCTATCTTGAGACCCGAGAAACCCAGAAACGCCATCGCCATGAGACCGGCGACGATGAACGTTATCGGGATGCCTCGCATTGACTTCGGAATATCGACCAGCTCCAGACGTTCCCTGATCGCCGCCATGAGGACCAACGCCAGAGTGAACCCGACGCCGGCCGCAAGGCCGTTCACGACCGTGTAGATGAAGCTCGTAGCCTTCGGCAGCCCGGTAACCATGAACTGGTTCACGTTGACGACGGCAACGCCCAGGACCGCGCAGTTCGTCGTTATGAGCGGAAGGTATATGCCGAGCGACCTGTGGAGTGTGGGCGACGTCTTCTCCATCACCATCTCCACGAACTGAACGAGAGTGGCGATGACCAGGATGAAGGCTATCGTCCTGAGGTAGACCAACCCTAACGGCACGAGCACGTACGTGTAGACGAACCACGTGACGATCGAGGCCATGCTCATCACAAAGATGACGGCCATGCCCATGCCGAGTGCCGAGTCCGAGTCCTTCGAAACACCGACGAACGGACAGAGCCCCAGGAACCTCGCCAGAACGAAGTTGGACACGAAGATGGCGCCTATGATGATCGCGAAGAGCTGGCCCAGGTCCATTGCTCCCCTATCCCTTCATTCCCTGCGCGTTCGACTCCGCCTTCGCCTTCATACGCGCGTCCAGCAGATTGAAGTAGCCCATCAGGAGCCCGATCGTGATGAACGCACCGGGCGCCAGGATCATGAGCAGGACGGGCTGGAACTGCGGCCCGAAGACCATGTAGCCCATGAGCTTCCCGTCGCCCAGTATCTCCCGGATGGCCCCTATCAGTGTGATCGCGAACGTGAATCCGACACCCATCCCGATGCCGTCCATTATCGCGAGGCCCACTCCGTGCTTGGATGCGAACGCCTCGGCGCGGCCGAGGATGATGCAGTTGACGACGATGAGGGGAAGGAATATCCCCAGCGATTTCGCGAGTTCAGGCAGGTACGCGCCCATAACGAGCTCGACTATCGTCACAAAGCTCGCGATCACGACGATGTAGCACGGGATGCGGACCTTTGAGGGCACGAAGCTCCTTATGAGCGAGACGGTGATGTTCGAGCCGAGCAGCACGAACGTCGCCGCGGCGCCCATGCCCAGCGCGTTCTCGACCGACGTCGACACGGCGAGCGAAGGACAGAGACCCAGGGCCAGCCGGAAGACCGGGTTCTCCTTGTAGATACCCTTCACGAGTTCGGCCATCGGTCTCATGGCGCGTCCTCCCCGGGTGCAGGCGCATCCTCTGTCTGCAACGCCTGCCCGGCGTCATCGGCCGTCGAGCGTTCCCCGCCGGCTGTCGCTCCGCCGGTCGGGCCCTTGCCGATCCCGGTGACCTTGAGCAGCATCTTGAGCCCCTCGTCGACAGAGTCCGTTACCGCGCGGGAGCTTATCGTGGCGCCCGTGATGGCGAGGATGCCATCCTTGGCCGTGCTCTTGACCACGACGAGGCCGTCCTCCGAACGGCGTTCGAACTGCTGCTGGAACCACGGCTGCATGCCGGACTCGTCCACCGCGTTGCCCGTCATCACGGCCCAGAGTGTGTTCTTCGAGGCCACCTCCTGCACCTTCGAACCTAGCCCGGGCGTCTCCTTCTGATCGGTGATCTTGATGCCGCAGATCATGCCCGTCACGTCCACGCCGACGATCGTGACGATTGTGCTGGAGTAGCCCACGCCGTAAGCGGTGAAGGAGTAGCCGACGACCTCATCGCTCCCCTGCGACTTGTACGCCGTGTAGTACTCGAACGGCCGGCCGCCGACCAGAGAATCGGTCACGGTCTTCACGAAGACGGCGTCCGGATCGCATCCCAGCGCGTCCCGACGGGCCTGGGCCTGCTCGGCCTGCTTGTAGGCCTCGGTGATACCGTGCGTGGCGTTGTAGACGGCCGACAGGCCGAAGCTCGCCACGAGCGCTATCAGGGCGAGAGCGCCCACGAGTTTCAGGAAGTTACCCACTCTTCTTGACCTCGCCGAAGATCTTGGGCCTCGTGTGGCGGTCGATGAGAGGAGTGGCAACGTTCATGAGGAGTATCGAGTAGCTCACGCCCTCCGGATAGCCGCCCACCGTTCGAATAATGGTCGTGAGTATCCCGCAGCCCACGCCGAAGATGATCATCCCCCGCGGGGAGACCGGCGACGTCACCATGTCTGTCGCCATGTAGAACGCACCCAGGATCAGTCCACCGGAGAGCACGTGGAAGAGCGCGTTGCCGGTGAAGAGCCCGGCAGGACCGGCGACGATCCACGCGAGGACGGCCACGGTCCCGACGTACGCCGCCGGGATCCTCCAATCGATGAAGTGCCGGTACAGAAGGTAGACGGCGCCGATGAGCAAGAGGAGCACAGAGGTCTCGCCAATGCAGCCGCCGACGCGGCCGACGAAGAGGTTGAGCATCGAGTCGACCGAACCCAGATCGGTCAGGACCTCGCGCGCCTGGACGATCTGATGAGTCGTCGAGGCCGGATCGGCGATGATGTCCGATACCTTCCGCAGCACGGCCAGCGGGGTGGCCTGGGTCACGGCATCTATCCCCTGCATGCTGATGCCGGACAGCGTGCCCCCGCGTGCGGGGAGCCAGGTCGTCGTCATGTGGACGGGCCACGACGCGAGCAGGAACGCGCGCCCCAGAAGCGCCGGGTTGAGCGGGTTGTATCCCAGCCCGCCGAAGACCTGCTTGCCGATGGCGATCGCAAAGACCGACCCGACGACGGGAATCCACCACGGGACGCCCGGCGGAAGGTTGAACGCCAGCAGGATGCCCGTGACGAGGGCGCTTCCGTCACGGATCGTAACCGGCACGCGCCTCGCCCTCTGGATGACCGCCTCCGTCGCGAGCCCAGCAACGCACGCCAGCGCTGTCAGGAAGAGCGCTCTCATACCGTAGAAGTAGACGGAGCCGATGAGAGCAGGCACGAGCGCAATGACGACACCGTACATGACCTTCGGTACGGACACGTCCTCGCGAATGTGAGGTGAGGACGATACCAGCAGCCTGCCGTCCATGAGCCTTCCCTCTGAGCTTCATCCGGAGACCCGACGCGACGGTCCGGGACCGCGGGCCTGAGCTAGGCGCCCTTCTTCTCAGCCTCGGCGGCCTTCCTGCGTTGAGCGTTCGCCAGGTACTTACCGAACTTGAAGTTGTGCACGAGCCTCCGTCTCGAAGGACAAACGTACGCGCACGAGCCGCACTCCATGCAATCCAGCAGACCCATCTCGACGGCCTGCTCGATCTTGCCTGCCATCACGAACTGCTCGATCGTCGTGGGCACGAGCTTCATCGGGCACGAGTGGACGCAGTGCGCGCACCTGATGCAGTGATCGGGAGGAAGCGCATCGACCTCGCCGGGAGCGAGGAAGAGCATGCCGGACATGCCCTTGACGACGGGAACGTCGAGCGTGAACTGCGCGATCCCCATCATCGGACCGCCCGATACCACCTTCGTGAGGTCTCCCTTGATGCCTCCGGCCTGCTCAACGAGGCTCGAGACGAGCGTCCCGATCCGCGCCATGAAGTTCGACGGCCTCGCAATCGGCGTTCCCGTCAGCGTCATGACGCGCTGAACGAGCGGTCGTCCGAGGTAGACCGCCTCGTACGCCGCCAGTGCCGTTCCAACGTTCTGAACGACGACTCCGACGTCCATCGGCAGCCCTCCGGCGGGCACCGCACGCCTCAGGATCGCCTGTATGAGCTGCTTCTCCGCTCCCTGGGGATACTTGACCTGGAGGGTAACGACCGCTATCCCGGAGCCCTCCGGCACGGCCTTGCGCATTGCCGCCACGGCGTCGGGCTTGTTGGCCTCGATGCCCACGTACCCGCGTTCGCACCCTAGCGCCCGCGTGAAGACGTCGAGCCCCTTGAGTATGTCACCCGACCGCTCGACCATGAGCCGGTGGTCCGCCGTGAGCCACGGCTCGCACTCGGCCCCGTTCAGGATGACCGTGTCTATGGGCTTGGACTCCGGCGGAGACAGCTTGACGTGCGTGGGGAAGGCCGCTCCACCGAGCCCCACGAGGCCCGCCTCGAGCACGATCTTCCTCAGATCGTCCGGAGAGAGCGACCCGATGTCGTCGCGCGGGCGCACCGACTCATGCCAGTCATCGGCGTCCCCGCTTCCCTCTATCACGATCGCGTCATGCTCACCGCCGACCGGATGCGGAAAGCGTCCGATGGCCGACACCGTGCCGGCTATCGACGCGTGCACGGGCACCGACACGAATCCTGCGGCCTCGCCGATCATCTGGCCGACCTTGACCTCGTCGCCCACCGAAACGCACGGCTTGGCCGGGGCGCCCAGCGACTGCCTGAGCGGTATGACGACGCGCTCCGGCAAAGCGGCTGCCGCGATCGTCTCGCCCTTAGTGAGTCCCTTCGCTGTCGGTGGATGCACGCCACCCGAGAAGGTCTTGAGTCCCAGGACCTGCCCCCGCGTCTGCTGCACGCCGCTTGCAAGTTGCGCGGCGTTGCCCGATGGAGAATCTGCCGAGCCGCGAACCTACATCAGTTCGACCGTCGACCTGGTGGTCACGCCCATGTTCACGGTGCCGCTGGCGGCCGCCGATGCTACTGCTGCACCCTCGGCCTGGAGCGTCAGCTTCGTCTCGGATGAGCTGTAGACGATGTTGCCGCTGTCTACCGAGAGGAGGATGTCGCCCGTGCCCTCTCCCGCACCCGTCATGAGCCAGACGTCCCCGCCCTGCGTGGCACGCCCTTCGAACTCGAAGCTAGTGGCCATCTTGAGAACGGCGCAGCGGATCTCGTATTTCTCCTTGAACCCGACGACCGTGTAGGTGACGTCGCCCACGAAGTCCCTATTGGGATCCGGGACTTCCACCGGCTCGGTCCAGGTGGTGCCGATCGTGATCGGACCGTCGGGGAGCTTCGGGAAGACCTCGGACAGCGCCATCGCGAACTCGCCTGCGCCGGACTCGAAGGCCGCCTCGTTGGCGAGACCGGTCGCCGAAACGAACTGGCCCATCGGGTCGAGAGTCAGCTCCAGCTCCTTGCCGCGGAGCGCCGCGACGCCCTCGTCAGGGAGCATCGCGTCGCCGCTCGCCATCGCGCCGACGGCATAGTCGAACCTGAGGGCGACCTCGACGAACTCCGGAGTCACGTTGGTAACGGTGCTGGTCGTCTTGAGCTCGGTCTGGGTCGTGATGGTCTGCTCGAAGCCCGTCTGCTCGACGCCGATCTGGGACTGGACGCTGAACTTGTACTTGAAGACGTCGCCGACGTTGAAAGCGCGCGTGATGGTGACGGGGTTGTCGATGACGATCTCGCGGCCACCCACGCCTCCGCTGCCGCAACCGACCAGGATTGAGCCACCAGCCATGAGGACGATGAGCGCGCTCAGAGCTGCTCTGCGAAGCGTCATTGCGAATGCCTCCTTCGGTGACACGGTACTCCCGAACGCCACGACTCCCGCAGCCTCGGGCCTTGCGCGAACTGCCTTCGATCCGGACGCGGATTATAGCACCCTCATGACGCCGCCGCACCAGTTTTCAAGGGACACACGGCCGGACGGGTCGCGTCCGGCCGCACAAGGAAAGACTGGTGATTCCTGAACGCATCGGCGGTCGCGCCGCCTCCTACACGCCCAGCTTTGTTCTCAGGTCGTCCGAGGTGGGGGCCTTCTTCATCCAGCGCGCCACCTCTTGCTCCTGGTCCTCCAGGATGATCGTAGGGATCTCAGCGACGGCCCTCATCGCGGCCTCCACCAGGCCGTCGGACGTCGAGAGACTGATGGTCTCGACATCGACCGCTCTCTCGGCGCCCCACTTCTCGAGGAAGAAGTCCACCTTCTCCTTCGCGTTCTTGCAGGCCCCGCAGTCATCCTTCACGAAGAAGATCAGCTTCATCGGCTACGCTCCCGCTCCGATCAGACCTTGCTCCTGAACCTATCCGTTAGCTCAGCCTTCTTGCCTGAATTCCATCCCGAGATCTTCGAGAAGTACCCGGTCACCCTGGTGATCCCGTCGACCTCGGTCGAGCTGCAATAGGGACACTGGTCGACCAGTCCCCTGGACACCTTGAGGCAGGTGTTGCAGGTCGTGAACTCCGGAGAGAACGCGATCTGTGCGTTGCGCGTGTGCTTGAATGTGCTCTTGACGAAGCTCGCGACTGATTCCTTGGAAGGACGGCTGTCCGCGATCCACACGTGGGATAGCGCACCAGCCTCGATCATATCGTGGAACATTCCTTCCTTCTTCACGCGCTCGATCGGGCTCACTGGATGAGACACGTTGAGGAAGGTCGAGTTCGTGTAGTAGACCTCCCCTATGTCCATGTTGCCCTTCACGACTCGCTCAGCCTGCACCGGGAAGTGCTCCAGGTCGAGCTTGGCCATTCTGTAGGCCGCCGACTCAGCGGGCGTCTGCTCGAGGACGAACCTCATCCCGGTCTCCTTCGAGGCGCGCTCGCACGCGAGCTTGAGGTGCGCCACGACCTTGAGGCCGAGCCTGAAGGCCCTCTCGGACTCGTGCAGCTCCTCCCCGAGATGGCTCTGGACGAGCTCGTTCAAGCCCAGGAGCCCGATGAGGTAGGTGACCCTGTGCATACGGAGGTACTGCTGGCCGTCGAGCTTCATTGTGAGGAGCGCCAGCGGCCCCCGATCGCCCATCGCGAGGATGTGCTCTATGAGATCGCGCTTCTGCTGGTGCGCCTTCACCGCGAACCGGAGAAGCTCATCCATCTTCTCGAACAGCTTCCCATCGTCGCCCTCGGCCCAGTACGCCGCCCTGGGAAGGTTCAGGGTCACGTTCTGAAGGGCGGAATACCGCATTCTCCAGGGCTCCTTCGCGTCCTCCAGGTCGGACTGCTCGAGCTTGAACGACAGCCTGCAGCACTCCGAGATCTTGGCGGTCTCGCCCCGGTCGAAGACGAAGTACGTGTTGCCCTTGTCCGCGGCCACATCGCAGATGTGCAGCAGGAATTCCTCGTGGCCCGGCGTTCTGAAGAACTCGTCAGTAATGTGAACGAGAGGCTTCGGGAAGAAGAACGGCCTTCCGGTTCCGTCGCCCTCCTTGTAGATGTCGAAGAGAGCGAACGCGAACCTCTGTGCCTCACCCCGATAGTCAGCGTAGGTCCTTCCGGTGAGTTTGCCGCCAGGCCCGATGGCCATTACGTCCGCGAAATGCTTGGGCGTCTCCCAGTAGATGTTGATGTCGCTGAAGATGGCCTGCCCGCCTCGCGCCACGCTCTGCTGCGAGTACTCGAACACCAGCATCTCGGCCAGCTGGTGAACGTCGCGGTCCGAGAGGCCCTCGAGGAAGGGGGCGAAGAAGACGTTGACCGCGTCCCAGCCGATCGCGCCCGCGAAGTGACCCTGCAGCGCTGCGGAGAACTTCACCATGTGTGCAAGCAGGATGTCCGGGTGCTTCGCGGGTTTTGCGATGGAGAGCGCGTTCGGGAGCGAGAGCCCGAATTTCTTCACATACTCGAGCGACTGTCCCGAGCAGTATGGGCGGTCGAAGAAACCGAGGTCGTGCAGGTGTATGTCACCCCTTGCGTGGGCGTCCGAGACGTCCTGGTCGAACACCTGGAGGAGCGCGTACTGCTTCTTCACTGACTCCGCAAGCGTCATGTTCGTCGCTTCCGGGTTGTGAGGTATGTTCGCGTTCTCCTTGTTCGGCATCAGGATGATGCGCTCGGCGTCGTAGAGCGGCACACCGAGTCGCGTGTGCTTGCGTCGCGCGGACTCGAGACCGTGCTCGACGAGCTTCGCGTCGACAAGCTCTCTGATCAGCGGAGCCGTAACGACCTTGATGTCGGAGAGGATGATCTGCTCTTCGACCTCGCGACTGATCTTCTCGGCAACCTCGATCTCGACGTCGGCCTCTCGGAACAGCGTCTCGATGATGCGCTCACGATCCCACGCGATCATGTCATCGCCGGACGTACGAACGAAGAGCGCAAGGTCGGTGGCGTCGATGGTGCCCTCGACCCGCTTCTTCTCGAGACCGGCCAGCTCGGGCTTGAACTCCTTGCGCCTCACCCTGGCCCTGTTGTCCCTGTACAGGATGAACGCTTTGGCCGTTTTCGCGTGGCCCCGCTCTATCAGGATCTTCTCGATTGCGTCCTGTATCTCCTCCACCTGCGGCAACTTATGGTCGCTCTCCGAGTAGAGGTACAGCAGGACCTCGTCCGTCAGGTGCTCCGCCAGCTCCAGGTCCCTGCCCCCCACCTCCTGGGCCGCCTTGAAGATGGCGATGGCTACCTTCTTCCGGTCGAACGGGACGATCAGCCCGTTGCGCTTGCGGACGAGTCGGAACAGCTTGCTCGAGAGCCGACGATGCAGCCCGAGCACCTCATCCTCGTCCATGTAGAAACGAAGACGCGAATCAGGAACGCCGCTCTCCGAGTCGCCGCGCGGCGACTCGGCATCCGTCATGATGTCCGCGTCGGCGACCGATCCGACGCGCGACGTTCCGACGGAGACGCCATCTACGTCGACGACGTCGGGTGGCGAGCTGCTCTCGGGCGCGGCCTCGCCGATGGTCAGTTCATCGTTAGCATGAGACATGGACAGGCACCGATCCTCTCGTGGTCAGAGTCGGGAACTTCAACAGCCTCGACATCCTCCTGCGACGTCAAGACTGCATCATCGGGTCATGTTTAGAGAAGCAGTGAGGAACAAGATAACGGAAGGAATGCCACCACCACACCACACAGTTCCGCGAGCCATCCTCCGCTAATAGCAAGCGGCAGATTAGACCACGCCGCACAGAGTGTCAAGCGGGAAGATTCATGAGCGAGATGTTTTTTGCGGATTGGAACTTCTCAAGGCGTGTCGGCCAGGGTCGTCACCTCGACGCCGGCCTGAGACAGCATGTCGGCCGCGAGCTCGTCCGGGTACGAGTCGAAGGTCACCACTCGCACGACGCCGGCGTTGATGATCATCTTGGCGCAGACGGAGCACGGACGATGTGTGGTGTAGATGGTCGAGCCGTCGATGCCGGTACCGTAATTGGCCGACTGGATGATCGCGTTCTGCTCCGCGTGGATGCCGCGGCAGAGTTCGTGGCGCTCCCCGGAAGGGACACCGAGCCGCTCTCTGACGCAGCCCGTCTCCTCGCAGTGCGGCAGGCCGGCGGGAGCGCCGTTGTAGCCGGTCGCCAGTATCCGACGGTCCAGCACGAGTATCGCACCCACCCTGCGCCTGAGGCAGGTGGAGCGCCCCGCCACGAGGCGGGCGATGCTCATGAAGTACTCGTCCCAGGACGGTCTGGCGCTCACCGCTCTCTCTCTCCTCTGCAAGACCAGCGGGGCCGCCGCGGGCCCCGGACCTGACCCAGTCGCAAACGGGAAGAACCAAGGCCTCGGTCGTGGCCTCGGCGCCCGCGTGAAGATAGTGGCTAGCTGGGCCTCTCCTCCCCCTTCACGAGGGGGAAGCTCTCGCACAGCTCCTCCACATCCTTCTTGACTGCTTCGAGAACCTGCTCATTCTCGATATCCGATACGGCGCGGTCTATGAGGGCGACCACCCTCTCGATCTCGTCCTTGCCCATCCCCCTGGTCGTCAGAGCAGGCGTACCCACGCGTATGCCGCTGGCGATGAACGGCTTCTCGGGGTCGAACGGGATCGTGTTCTTGTTCACGGTGATGCCCGCCTTCTCGAGCCCGTTCTCCGCCTGCTTACCCGTCACCTTCTTGTCGCGGAGGTCGACGAGCATCAGGTGCGTGTCAGTGCCGCCCGAGACCAGACGGTAGCCGGCCCTCTGGAATGCAGCCGCCATGTACTGCGCGTTCTCCAGGATCTTCTTCTGGTACTCCTTGAATGCCGGCTGGAGCGCCTCCTTGAAGCAGACCGCCTTGCCGGCTATCACGTGCATGAGCGGGCCGCCCTGGATGCCGGGAAACACGGTCTTATCGATGTCGGGCGCTACCTTGTTCTTCGCGAGAATCATTCCTCCTCGCGGGCCGCGCAGCGTCTTGTGCGTCGTCGTAGTGACAACGTCCGCGTGCGGTACGGGACTCGGGTGCAGACCCGCCGCTATCAGGCCGGCGATGTGAGCCATGTCGACCATCAGATACGCGCCGATCTCGTCGGCTATCTCGCGGAACTTGGCGAAGTCGAGCGTTCTCGGATAAGCTGACGCGCCCGTCACGATCAACTTCGGCTTGTGCTCCAACGCGAGCTTTCTGAGCGCGGCGTAGTCGATGACCTCGGTCTCCTTCTCCACGCCGTAGTGGATCACGTTGTAGAACATGCCGGAGAAGCTGATCGGATGCCCGTGCGTTAGATGTCCACCGTGCGAGAGCTCCAGGCCGAAGTAGGTGTCGCCGACGTCGAGCAGCGCGAAGTAGACCGCCATGTTCGCCTGGCTTCCGGAGTGCGGCTGCACGTTAGCGTGCTCGGCGCCGAACAGCTCCTTCGCGCGTTCGATGGCCAGGATCTCGGCCTTGTTGACGAACTCGCACCCTCCATAGTAGCGGCCGTTGGCCTCCCAGTTGATCGTCCCGTCCTTGCGGCGCTTGTAGGGATAACCCTCCGCGTACTTGTTGGTCATGACCGACCCGACAGCCTCACGCACCGCCTCACTCGTGAAGTTCTCGGAGGCTATGAGCTCCAGCTTGTCCGTCTGGCGCCTGACCTCCTGCTGTATGGCCTGGTAGATCTCAGGGTCCACATCGCGTAGCGCTGACATCACTCCTCCTTCTCGTAGTCCATCATCTTCGAGACCCTGCGTTCGTGACGCCCGCCTTCGAAGTCGGTCGAAAGCCAGTCGTCAACGATGCGCACGGCCTGCTCTTCGCTCAAGAAGCGGGCCGGCAGACACAGCACGTTCGCGTCGTTGTGCTGACGCGAGAGGCGCGCTATCTCTGGTGTCCAGGCCAGCGCGGCCCGGATGCCGTGCACCTTGTTCGCTGTCATGCACATGCCCTGACCCGAACCACAGAAGAGGATGCCCCGGTCGGCCGCCCGCTCGCTCACGGCCGTCGACGCCGCCACTCCGTACTCCGGATAGTCGGTCGGCTCAGCGCTCGTTGCGCCGAAGTCCTCCACCTCTTCGCCCCTCTCCCGCAGGTGGCGTTTGATCGCTTCCTTCATCTCGTACCCGGCGTGGTCGGCTCCGAGTGATATCCTCATCGTGGTCTCCCATCTGCCTTCCTGCGGGCGAGCATCAGAATGCGCCCGAGCGAGTCCTCGATGTAGCCGTGCAT
>CAZLTC010000025.1:29343-36392 GCA_964562405.1 uncultured bacterium
TCCTGCGGGCGAGCATCAGAATGCGCCCGAGCGAGTCCTCGATGTAGCCGTGCATTTGCCCGAAGACGGCTTCGTACTCCCGCTTCGGGGCACCGATCGGATCGGGAACGTCAACCTGGGTCCCATCCGCGAACTCCGAAAGAAGGTACGTCTTCGTGCGGACGCCGGGCGCTGCTGCGAGTATGCCGTCGATGTGGTGCTCGGCCATCGCGAACACAAGATCGGCGGCCTCGGCCATCTCGCGGGTGAGTCCCCTGGATGTATGCCGTGACATGTCGATACCGCGCTCGGCCATGACCTCCACGGCCTCCGCGGTCGCCGGCATTCCGTCGATGCCCGCTGTACCGGCGGAACTCACCGCGATGCTCGGCCCCTCACCTCCGACCATGGAACGGAGGATCCCCTCCGCCATGGGGCTGCGGCAGGAGTTGCCGGTGCAGACGAAGAGAACGGAGAACGCCATTCCAGCCCTTGCTCTCTGTGAGTGCGGACGCTCGCGACGCAGAACTGAGAGTGTAAGGGAGCCGTCTTCGGGGAGTCAACCGCCATCAGAATCCGGGCGCGGCTAGCGCCCGGAACACCTCATCGGAGGACACTGAGCCCTCTCTTACGATCGAGGCCTCGTCGGACGTGAGGTCCACGATGGTCGTGGCGGCGGTGGTCCTGGAGGGCCACCACCGGACGGCCACGTCCACCCAGTCCCTCATCGGGACGAGGGCATCGTCGAGGCGTGTAGGCGGGGCCGCGCCCTCCACATTTGCTGACGTACCGGTGACAGGCGTCCCCGTCAACGAGAGGACCTCCTGAACCACCTCGTTGCGTTCAACGCGAACGGCGACGGTGCCACCGCCTGCCGTAAGTTCGGCGGGTAGCCCGGGCGCGGCCGGCAGGACGTACGTGAGGCCCCTCGAGCCCAGACGCCAGTCGAGCTTCTTCACTCTTGGATCGATCCCGGCCGCCACGACGGCGGCCATGCCGAACGAGTCGACGAGGACTATGAGCGGCTTGGCAGGATCACGCCTCTTCGCCGCGAAGACCTTGCGTACCGCGTCGGGATTGAGCGCGTCGGCGGCGAGCGCGTAGTAGGTTGTCGTCGGGATTATCGTGAGAGAGCCGGACTTGATCGCCAACGCGACAGGCCTGAGCAGGTCGCGTACGCTGTCCTCGCTTCTGGCGGTTAGGTCTATCTCGTTCATCTTTCAGGCCGCAAGGTGTCTGAGTCCTCTGTGCCCAATGTCGGTGCGGTGCCGTTCGCCGTCGAACGTGATTGCGTCCACCGCTCTGTATGCCCTGGCGGCCGCATCTGCGAGGTTTCCGTCGGTACCGACGACGCCGAGCACCCTGCCTCCTGCGGTAACGAGCGAGCTGTTGCGAAAACCCGTACCGGCGTGAAACACCATCACCCCGTCCATGACCTCGGCTTCCGAGACCCCTCCTATGACCTTGCCCTTCTTGTACTTCTCAGGATAGCCGCCGGATGCCATCACGACGCACACGGCGTGACCCGGCATCGTCCTTATGGAAGACGGGTCCAGTTCACCGTGGACGACGGCGAGCATTACCTCGGCAAGGTCGCCGTCGAGGAGCGGCAGAACGACCTGCGTCTCGGGGTCGCCGAACCTGCAGTTGAACTCTATGACCTTCGGTCCTTCACTGGTGATCATGAGGCCGGCGTAGAGGACTCCCCGATAGTCGACGCCCGCTCCGGAAAGCTCCTGAAGAATCGGCCCCATGATGGTCTGTTCGACGGCGTGGAGGACCTCCGCCGTTGCGAACGGCGTGGGCGCATACGCTCCCATGCCACCCGTGTTCGGTCCCCTGTCACCGTCGAAGGCCTGCTTGTGGTCCTGCGACGGGACCAGCATGCCGAACCGCCTCCCGTCCGTGAAGGCGAGGATCGACACCTCCTCACCCTCGAGGAACTCCTCTACGACCACACTGCTTCCCGAGTCCCCGAACCTGTGCTTGAGCAGCGCATCGTCGACCGCGGTCGCCGCCTCTCCCTCGTCACGTACAACGACCACGCCCTTGCCGGCCGCGAGGCCGTCGGCCTTGATGACGGCCGGAAAACCGATCTCCCGCGCGAACGAGACCGCCTCAGATGGATCGGACGACACCCGAGCCTTCGCAGTCGGAACACCTGCAGAGCTCATCAGGTCCTTTGCGAACCACTTGCTGCCCTCGATCATGGCGCCCGACCTCGTCGGTCCGAACACGGGGAGCCCACGCTCCGTGAACAGGTCGACGATCCCGAGCGTCAGCGGCACCTCCGGACCGACGACCGTCAGGTCGCACGCCTTGTCCTCCGCGAGCCTTGCGAGACCCTCTATGTCATGAGCGGGAATGGGCGCAGTTTCGGCCAACCGTGAGATACCCGCATTGCCCGGCGCCGCGATGATCCTGCTGACGAGCGGACTGCGTGCCAGCTTCCACACGATCGCGTGCTCGCGCCCACCGCCACCGACGACGAGAACCCTCATGCTGTCTCCTCGGTACGGCTTACCGTGGTTGTTGCATCGAGAGGATAGCACCGCTGGTGGTGCCAGACAACCCCACGAAGGACCTGCGTAGTGCGCGGCCCGGACCGAACCGAGCCGGGGACCACCTGTAATGAGAGAGAGGACGGCGCGTTGCGGCGCCGCCCCCTCGTAGGCCAGGACCTTCCAGCCCTGCTTCTCTGTCGGCCGCCACGACGGCGGCCTCGCGTCAGCCTGTGCTACTCGCCCATCAGCGGGACGCCGAGATAGCGTTCCTGGCGTCCCGGTCCTTCGTCCGAGCCGGTCAGGATCATCGCCGGGCCGCCTCCGAACGGGTCCAATCCCTGGGGTTCCAGCGTGTCCGCGGATGCGGTCCGCATGATCATCGGCTGCGTGCCTCCGGTCTCCACCAGGAGCTTGCTGCGTGCGGAGACCGCCGGCAGCTCAGCGTAGGAACCGCGTGCGACACGGGGCGACAATGACGGCCCGCCGGTCAGCGGCGCCTCGGTGACCCCGAGTCCCATCCACATCCCGACCGCGAAGAACGCGGCTGCCACGACGACCGGCGCCAGTCTGGGCACCAGTCTGGCCCATCTGTCGTCGCCGATAACCCACCCGCCGTGCAGCCTCTCGCGAAGCCCGGCTCCGAATCTGGTCCAGTAGAAGGAAGATGGTTCCTCGTACCCATCTTCGCGCAGGAGGAGCTTCATCCTCTCGAGCGCGGCAAGCTCGGCGGCACAGGCCTCGCAGGCCTCCACGTGCTCGCTCACCGCCGCGTGCTCCCCGGCGTTCAGCTCACCGTCCGCATACTCGACGAGCAGCTTATCTACCTGATCGCATCTCATGATCTAGACAAGATCCCCCAGCAGTTTTCTCAGCTTCCTTATCGCGTGGAAGTAGTTGGCCTTGGAGGTCCCCTCGGAGCATCCGACGATCTCGGCGATCTCCCTGTGGCTCAACTCCTCGTAGAACTTCAGTGTGAACACGGCCCTCTGTTTCTCGGGGAGTGTGTCCACGGCCTCCCCTATGCGTCTGGCGATCTCTGAACCCATCGCCGATCGGGAGGGATCCGCGCCGGGGCGCGTGTCCTTCCTGATCATATCTCCCAGCGGAACCATCCGCCTGAATTTGTCACGCTTGAGCTTATTGAGCGCGATGTTGACGGTGATCCTGTAGATCCACGTGTAGACACTCGAGCGTCCTTCGAATCGCCCGATGCTCCTGAAGATCTTGATGAAGGCTTCCTGCGCCGCATCTTCAGCATCCTCGTCGTCTCTGAGGATCCGCCAGGCCACCCGGTAGACCCTCTCTCTGTACTCCTCGACGAGTTCCTCAAACGCCCGCTCGTCACCGGCCTGCAGCCGCTCCACGAGGCTGCGGGTGCCCTTGCTCTCCCGCCCGGCGCTCGAATCGCTCATATATGTGACACGGGCAACCCCCACAGGGTTGACCCGGCTCCGCAGAGAATGAACGCTGTTCAGCCGCGTACGTAGCCATTCACGTCCGGAAAGGCCGCACGCTCGTGAATGACCCAAGCTATGACAATGTGAAGTGGCTGTCAACGGCGGCGTTGCGCCAAGCAAGAGGGCCGGGCGGGAAGTCTCCGTCCGGCCCTCCGTTGGAACCACCTGTTGCGCGTTCCGCAGGCGCGGACGCGCGTGGAGCTACTTCTTCGGTGCGTAGAGCGACTTGATCCGACCCCAGGTCGTCTCGGTCTGACGGCCTTCAGGCGTCGTGGTCACCGGTCCGCACCAGTTCCACAGGTCGAGGATCTCCATCGGACCTGCGCGGAAGGTCACGCACCCATTCACATCATCGAGCGTGAGAGTCCTGTTCGGATACGTGTCGCACTCGTACGCGCCGGTCGTGTCGGACTCGGCGCAGAAGTACTTGTACTCGAGGTACTTGTACGTTCCGGTCGGGAACGTCAGGAGCGCGGTGTAGATGCCGTCACCCGACGAGAGGTCGCCGCCGGTCCCGTCGTCGACCATCTCGACGCCAGTCGACCAGTCGAGCGGAGCCTGACTTCCCCTGACGTACAGAGCCTGACCGCAAGTAGGGGGATTCGCGACCTGGAACCGCACGCCGACGTCACACTGAACGTTGTCGACCGGCGAGAGGTCGCTCCACCACACGTTGACTGTCTGGCCAGTGACCATCGGGTCGAGGTCGAGGTAATGACCGAAGTCGAAGTCACCTTCCCAAGTCGTGCAATCGACGATGTACTTGTACTTCACCTGGGCCGTGTCGGCCGCGGCGGCGCAGTCGTGCATCATCGAGAAGTACTGCGTAGCCGTGTAGGTGGTGTCCCCGGCGGCAGCATCGTCGCCAGTGCCGTCGTCGACGGCTTCACAGCCGGCGCAGACGTCCCACGTCAGCGGGTACGTGTCGCCCTGGATGTTCACGGTGGTCGGAAGGCCGTTCGTATCCACGTAGAGCCCCATGTTCAGCTCGAACACGGCCTTCTGGAGATAGAAGCACGCGTCGTCGTTGCTCGGATCGACCGGCTGGCTGTCGTCGTCCGCCAGAACGCCGGACACTACGACCTGGACGTCGTCGCCCTCGGAGAGCGCCGGGCTGACCGTCAGCTCCACGACGGACCCGTCGCCCGCGTCGCGTACCGCGCTCGTGACGCTCGTGCCGCCGGGACTCGCAATCGTGTAGTTACCGGCGGTCTCGGCTGACGTCTGCTCCATCACTTCCGAGAACTTGACCTGGATCTTCGACGGGTCCTGCGGGCAAGCCGCGGACACCCTGGCGTAGAGCACGGAGGGCGGCGCCGCCGTGAAGACCTCGGTCGTGTTCGTGGCCATGTGGTAGTCGAAGGTCACGGGGGTCAGACCGTCAGAACCGAAGACATAGTTGTTGGCGGGCGGGTAAGTGTCCTGGTCCCAGTTGTTGTTGAGCACGATCTTGAAGCTGTAGGTGCCGGCCGGGATCACTGAGCTGAACTCCCAGATGCCATCGCCGTCCGTGTCATCCATGACGGTGAGGTTCGTGTCGGTCTGGTCCCAGTCCGTCCCGCCCAGCTCGCTCATGAAGTCGCCGCAGACGATCGGAGGATTCAGGCTGTGGAAGACGTACTCGTCCCCATTACGTGCGCCGACCGTGGCGCCGCAATTCACGTACCAGGTCACCGATTGAGTCGACCCGAGCGTGAACGTCTGGTTGCTGCCAGAGGGGATCGTGGTATCCCAGGTGCTATCCTCGACGGCCTTGTACAGCCACGTTCCGGCGTCGAGCGACGTCGAGAATTCCCACACCCCGTTCGGCTGAAGCACGAGCGCGTAATTCGGGTCTCCCAGCGCCCAGGTAACAGGCTGCTGTATGTCGCCGACCATGATGGGCCCATCGTAAGCCAACGCCGGCGTCACAAACATGGCGGTCAAGAGGACCGCCGCAAAGATCTTCATTCTGACCTCCTCCGCGCTCATGCGCGGTTCCACATCAGGCCGCTCGGGACCTCACGAGAGGTCCGGATCCCCACTACGAATCCTGAAGCACGGCAGGCCCCGACGCGCGTTACGCCGGGGCCTGCTCAGCATTGCGTTCAACTAAGTGCTCTTGACCCCGACTACCTGTAGAGCCCCTTGATGGCGCCCCAGCTCGAATCCTCGACCGGGCTCGAGCAGTCCGGACACATCGGGGTGATGTACTCCCAACCGTCGACCGGCAGAACCTGGCTCGCGGACGAGTCGTCGATGTTGAAGCTGTGGTTGCCGGTGTTTTCCCACGTCGCGCAATCATCCTTCTTATACTTGTACTCGATGAACGGGTCGCTTCCGGCCGGGAACATTACGTCCAGGGTCCAGAGGCCGGGGCTCGCGCCCGCGCACGGCTGCATCATGTCGACGCCGGTGCCCCAACCGCCTATGGCCGCGTGGTTGCCGATGACGCAGACGCCGCCCGTGGTCCCGACGCTGTCAGGCAGGCACATGGTGAACGTAACGGTCACGTCCTGCTGAGTGACGACCTGAGTCGAGATGGTCGTCACGTTGTTGGACATGTCATACGTGAACGTGACGGGATTCATGCCGTCCGAGTAGAACGTGTAGTTGCCGCTCGGAGCGGTGTTCTGATCCCAGTTGTTGTTCAGAACGACCTTGCACTGGTAGTTGCCGGCCGGTGCGATCACGGCGGTGAACTCCCAGACGTCGTCGAAGTTGATGTCCGTCATGACCGTGTTGACCGTGTCGGTCTGATCCCAGTCGCTGCCACCGAGCTCGCTCTGCATGTCGCCCGCCACGATCGGTGGATGCGTGCTGTCGAAGATGTACTCGTCACCATCCGTCGCGCCCACGTTGGCGCCGTAGTTCACGAACCACGTGACGTCTCCGTTAGTGCCGAGCGTGAAGTTCTGGTTGGGGCCGCCGGGAATCGGGTAGGACCAGCTGTCATCCTCAACGGCCTTGTACTCGTAGTAGCCGGCGACAAGCGTCTTGGTGAGCACGTTGACGCCGTTCCCGTTGAGCGTCGTGTCGTACGCCGGGTCGGCGTTGTTCCACCCGTTCATGTCACCGACAATGCTCGGACCGGCCAGCGCAATGACCGGAACGAGCGCGAACATCATCA
>CAZLTC010000026.1:0-31447 GCA_964562405.1 uncultured bacterium
CCGGAGGTGTAAGTGCAGCAATGCATTCAGCCGACCGGTACTAATCAGCCGTGAGACTTGGCCATATGAATTTCAAAGATGCACGCTTTCCGCGTCCGATCCTATGAGTTGTCGAGAGCTGGTGCACCTGGCTTGAGTAGTCTGCGATGCGATCGCGAACGACTAGCGCGGGGCGGGACGGGTGCCTGACCCCATGCCAGGTGCCAAATTCGAGGCCCTGAAAGAGGGCCGGTGGCATGTTTCGGTGGCAATGGCGGAGGGGTCACACCTGTAACCATTTCGAACACAGAAGTTAAGCCCTCCAGCGCCGATGGTACTGCTAGGGAGACCTTGTGGGAGAGTAGGACGCTGCCGGAACGTACGGACCCCCCTTGCCGAAAGGCGAGGGGGGTTCTCTTTTGGACTCGGGCTGGCGTGCGGTTGACGGCGCGCCGCCCCTCTTGATAGTCTGGCGTTGGAACCGGTTGGACCCACTTGGGAACCGCGTGGAGGTCGTCACATCGGGCGCCCGCGCGGACGCATGCTCGATCTCTCGCACGGAGGTGAGGACGATGTCGGGCACGAAGGTCGCGAAGCGTTGCCTGCTGTGCGTTTCCTGTGTCGCGCTGTCGGTGTCGCTCCTGTGCGGATGCGCGGGCGGTGGCGCTGCGGGAGGGTCGGCAGCAAGATCGGAGGCCGAGAGGTACCCGGACTGGGTGAGGATCGTCCCGATGTCTACTCCGGAGGCAACATACTACGTGGGCGGTTGCATGAGCGCTCCCAACAGGGACGCCGCCATCGCCCGGGCCCGAGCCGACGCGCTCGAGCAGGTCGCGGCGAAGGCCAGGGACCGGTTCACGACCGTGTTCGACAAGGCCCTGTTGGACAGCAGGGCGCAGACGACCTCGACGGAGCGCTACCAGTTCAAGATGGACGGCATCGAGGTCTATCTCGACAAGCTTGCCGCGGCGGCCGTCGTGGAGGATTCCTATCTGCGGCCGTGCCCGGATGCTCCCGAGGTCGGTCCGGTCTGCAACGTCTTCGTGCTCCTGAAGCTGGGCTACGGAGTTCCCGACTCGGTTCTCGTGGATACTCTCGACGAGTTCCGGAGGAGGCTCAGGGACGAAGGCAAGGCGGGACTGGCGGACATCGCGGAGCGCATGGAGCGACTGGTGGGGAATCCGCCGCCCTTCGAGTAGGCTCCGCGACCCTCTTCTCTCATGGGCTGACGAGACGATGAACCACGCGGATTTCGTCCACATCCACAACCACTCGGAATACAGCCTTCTGGACGGAGCGTCGCGCATCGACCGCATGGTCGAGCGGGCGCTCGAATTCCGCATGCCCGCGCTCGCCATCACCGATCACGGGAACATGTTCGGCGCACTTGAGTTCTACGCCAGGGCCCAGCAGCATGGCATCAAGCCCATCATCGGCATGGAGGCCTACGTCACGTCCGGGTCACACCGCGAAAAGGCGGAGGGCAAGGGGTGGCACGGTCTCTTCCACATGCTCCTCCTCGCGAAGAACCTCGAAGGCTACCAGAACCTGATGAAGCTGTCGAGCAAGGGCTATCTGGATGGCTTCTACTACCGGCCGCGCATCGACAAGGAGCTTCTCCGCGAGTACGCGGGAGGTCTGATAGCGACGACCGCTTGCCTCAGGGGGGAGCCTGCTCAGCACGTCATCGGCGGCAACATGGACGCCGCGAGAGAGGCGATAATCGAGCTTCTCGAGATCTTCGGCAAGGGTGACTTCTACCTCGAGGTGCACAACCACGGCATACGGGAGGAGGCCCTCGTTCGCGAGGCCTACGTCAGGCTCGGCAGGGAGCTGTCGGTGCCGCTCGTAGCGGCCAACGACTGCCACTACCTGACGCGCGAGTCCGCTCCGGCTCACGATGTTCTGCTCTGCATCCAGACAGGCAAAGAGGTGGACGACCCGAACCGTATGCGCATGCCCAACGACGAGTTCTATATGAAGTCGCCGGAGGAGATGCGGGAGCTGTTCGCGGACTGCCCGGGTGCGTACGAGAGCACGATCGAGATCGCCGAGAAGTGCAACCTCTCGCTCGGCTTCGACGAGCTGCACATGCCTCGCTTCCCGCTGCCCGAGGGATTCGCGGACGCGCCCGAATACCTGGCCTCGCTCGCCGGCGAGGGGTTCCTCCTGCGCTATCCGTCACCGTCAGCTGAGGCCGTCGCCCGTCTGGAAGAGGAGCTCGGGGTAATCCGTGACATGGGCTTCTCCGGCTACTTCCTCATCGTCCACGACTTCATCAACGAGGCCAAGAGAAGGGGCATTCCCGTCGGCCCCGGGCGCGGGTCCGCCGCGGCCAGCATCGTGAGCTACTGCCTGGGAATCACGGAACTCGACCCTCTGCAGTACCACCTGGTCTTCGAGCGCTTCCTGAACCCGGCTCGGCGGAGCATGCCGGACTTCGACATAGACTTCTGCTATGAGCGCCGCGACGAGATCATCGAGTACGTAACTGAGAAGTACGGACGGGAATCCGTCGCCCAGGTCATCACGTTCGGAACCATGCAGGCCAGGGGAGTCATCCGCGACGTGGGGCGCGTGCTCAAGTTTCCGTACATGGAGGTCGACCGGATAGCGAAGATGATTCCCAAGGAACTCGGGATCACGCTCGACGAGGCGCTGGAGAAGACGGCGGAGCTGCGGGAGCTGAGGGACTCCGACGAACGCTATGCGAAGCTCATAGAGTACTCACGCGAACTGGAGGGGCTCGCGCGGCACAGCTCGGTGCACGCTGCGGGGGTGATAGTCGCACCCGGGTGCATCGACGAGTGGGCCCCGCTCTATAAGTCGCCGCGCGGTGAGATCACGACGCAGTACACCATGAAGCCGCTGGCGCGCATAGGCCTTCTCAAGTTCGACTTCTTGGGCCTCAGGACGCTCACCGTCATCAAGAACGCGCTCGAGATGATCCGCGAGAACAAGGGCGTCGACCTGGTTCCGGGAGACATTCCGCTGGACGACCAGGAGACGTACGAACTCCTGGCCAGCGGGCAGACGGTAGGCATCTTCCAGCTCGAGTCGTCCGGTATGCGTGACCTCGTGCGCAAGATGAAGCCGGAGCGGATCGAGGACATCGTAGCGGTCAACGCGCTGTTCCGGCCCGGTCCGCTGGGCTCCGGTATGGTCGACGACTTCGTGAAGAGGAAGCACGGGCGCCAGAAGGTGTCGTACCTGCACCCCAGGCTCAAGGAGGTCCTTGAGGAGACGTACGGCGTCATCGTTTACCAGGAACAGGTCATGCAGATCGCCAGCGTACTGGCGGGATTCTCGATGGCGCAGGCCGACATACTCCTGAACGCGATGAGGAAGAAGGTCCTCGACGTGATGGCGGAGCAGAAGGGCGTCTTCGTCGAGGGGAGCGTGAAGGCGGGCGTGCCGGGGAAGACGGCCGAGGCCGTCTTCGACCTGATGGACAAGTTCTCCGGGTACGGGTTCAACAAGGCGCACAGCGCCTCGTACGCCGTGCTGGCAGTGCGCACAGGTTATCTCAAGACCCACTACCCTTCTGAGTTCATGGCCGCGACCCTCACGAGCGAGATGGACAACTCCGATCGCGTGGTCGTACTCATCAACGAGTGTCGGCGGATGGGCATCCGTGTTCTTCCTCCCGACGTGAACGAAGGCCACGTCGAGTTCAGGGCCACCGGGCGCGGCGACATCCAGTATGGTCTCGGCGCGATCAAGAACGTAGGGAAGGCGGCCATACGCTCGATAACACAGGCCAGGCGCGAGCACGGTCTCTTCGAGGACATCTTCGACCTGACCGAACGGGTGGACCTGCGACTCGTGAACAGGCGCGTTCTGGAGAGCCTGATCGCGGCCGGAGCAATGGACGGGCTGCACGGTCACCGGGCCCAGCAGATGCGCGTGGTGCCGGCTGCCCTGGACATCGGGCAGCGGATGCAGAGGGAGCGCGAGTCGGGGCAAGTGTCGCTCCTGGAGGCGTTCGACGACTTCGGGGCCGGCGGCGGCCGTCCGAGGAAGCTGCCCGACGCGGAGCCCTGGAACGACGGCTATTCGCTGGCCCGCGAGAAGGAGGTGCTCGGCCTGTACGTCTCCGGGCATCCGCTCGCCCGCTTCGAGCGCGAGCTCAGACTCTTCGCGACGGCCACGGTTTCCGACCTGGCAGAGATGGAGGACGGAGAGCAGATCCGTCTCGGAGGCGTCATAGAGCACGTCAGGACGATGACCGACAAGAAGGGCGACCGCATGGCCTTCGTGACGGTAGAGGACTTCACCGGCAGGGGGGAGCTTCTCGTGTTCTCCAGCTGCTACTCGAAACGCCACGAGGAGATACGGCGCGACGCGACCGTGATCGTCGAGGGCAAGATAAGCACGCGCGAGGAGGAGGTTCCGAAGGTCGTCGTGTCGGACATCATACCGCTCCCGGACGTGTACCAGAAGTTCGTGGAGCGAGTCACGCTGTCCTTGACCACGGCGGGGCTTGAGGAGTCGATGCTGCAGGAGATACGGGCGGTCCTGGACGAGCACCGCGGCCGGATCCCCGTGGAATTCGTCATGCACACCGCCGACGGGGAGGTCGTGACGGTCAGCGCGGCGGGAGCCCGGGTGGAGCCCTCCAGGGAGCTCGTCGAACGGCTGGGTGGTCTCGTTGGCGACTCGAACGTCGACCTCAAGGGGGCCGTGGGGGCCAGCGGGGCGCCCGAGCCGGGTTTCTAATTGACAGCCCTGTAAGGGGTTGCTATATTTCCCATCGAATCCGAGGGCGGCGCTCCCCGATTCAGGAGGGCCCGTTACATGCCTAGAAGATCGGCGCTGGTCGTCCTGCTGGCGACGGCGTTTCTGATTCCGGTTGGCGCGCGCGCCGCCGGTGAGCAGTTCTTGGAGCTGGTGGATGTGCCCACCGCCCACACCCTCCCCAGGGGCGACTACACCCTTGGTCTGAGGATGCTGCCCGAAGGTGGCGTTCTGGCCGGCCTGAGGATGGGGGTCACCCCCTACCTGCAGGTCGGCGTGTCTTACGGGGCCGCGAACGTCGTAGGCACCGGCGAGCCCGACTGGAACGATCGCGTGGAGTTCGAGGCGAAGCTCCGCCTGGCCGAGGAGCAGCGCGTCATACCCGGACTCGCCGTGGGCTACGACTCGCGAGGATACGGCCGCCAGGACGAGGATGCAGGGTACGAGAAGGCCTCAGTGGGCTTCTACCTGTCGGCCAGCAAGACGCTTCCCTTCTCGGAGTACTGGCAGATACACGTCGGCGTCTCTCGTACACTGGAGGTCCACAAGGTCAGGCCGGACCTCTTCGTCGGGCTGTCGGCCAGGCTCTCCGAGGAGTTCTCGGTGGCCGCTGAGTATCAACTCGGCGTCGACAAGGAAGACGGGTCGCCGAGCGCGAAGAACGGATACCTGAACGCTGGCCTCCGATGGGTCTTCGCCGGCCAGCTGGAGCTCTCGCTTCACTTCCGCAACCTGGTCGGACCCTCCGGATCGCCGGAGCTCGGGGCCAGGTCAGTGGCGTTCGCTTTCTACGACAGCTTCTGACACGAGCCGCCCCGTACGGGGCCGGTGATGGGGACTGTCCATGGTTGGCTGGCTCGAATTCGAGAAGCCGCTTCTTGAGCTGGAGCAGAGGATCGAGGAACTCCGGAGCTTCGCGGACGGTCAGAGCATCGACGTCTCCAAGGAGCTGACGCGGCTCGAGGCCAAGGCCGAGGGCCTGAGGAAGCAGATCTACGGCAAGCTGACACGGTGGCAGATCGCACAGTTGGCCAGGCATCCCCGTCGGCCGTACACGCTTGACTACATAAGGCTCTTCGGGGCGGACTTCCTGGAACTGCACGGCGACAGGAGGTTTGGGGACGACCCTGCGCTCGTCGGCGGACTGTGCTTCATGGACGGCCGCAAGCTCATGGTGGTCGGCCACCAGAAGGGTCGGGACACGAAGGAGAACATCCGGCGGCAGTTCGGCATGGCCCATCCCGAGGGGTATCGCAAGGCGCTGCGGCTCATGAAGCTCGCGGCGACCTTCGGCAGGCCGATAGTCACCTTTGTTGATACTCCGGGAGCCCACCCGGGTATAGGTGCCGAGGAGCGCGGCCAGGCGGAAGCCATAGCCTTCAACCTCCACGAGATGGCCCGGTTGCCGGTGCCCATCATCGTCGTCATCATAGGAGAGGGAGGGAGCGGAGGCGCGCTTGGAATAGGCGTGGGCGACCGCGTTCTCATGCTGGAATACTCGATCTACTCCGTGATATCTCCCGAGGGCTGTGCTTCGATTCTGTTCAGAGACGCATCGAGGGCCGAGGAGGCCGCCGAGGCGATGAAGATATCCGCTCCCGATCTCAAGGAGCTGGGGATCATAGACGAGATCGTGCAGGAGCCGGCGGGGGGCGCGCACCGCGATCCGGCCGGCGCCGCGCGCAACGTCAAGGCCGCAATAATGAAGCACCTGGCGGAGCTCGAGGAGTTCCCGGCCGACGAACTCGTCCGGAGGAGGCTCGACAAGTTCATGGCGATGGGCGAGTACCGGGAGGTCTGAGCCGGTGACCGTCCTCACACACATGGCGGTCGGCGGGGCCGTCGGTTCCCTGGTGGAAGGGAGGGGGCTGGCGTTCGGCCTCGGCCTCGTGTCTCACGTGTCCCTCGACGTGATCCCGCACTACGAGTTCGAGAAGATGTGGCTCGAGGTCGCGATCGTGGCCGCGTTCTTCGGGACGCTGCTGGCGACTGGTCGTGCGGGCACTGGGTTGTTCTGGGGTGCCCTCGGAGCCGTCCTACCCGACCTCGAGAATCTGCTGTGGCGTCTGGGGTTCCTGCCCGAGGATCGCAAGATCTTCCCCGGACACAGCAAGCGATTCTGGAGGCTGCTGCCTCACGGCAGGGCGCTGGGCGTCCGACACGCGTGGTGGCAGGGTCTCATCGTCGTCCTCTGCGTGGCCGTCATGGTCTACGGAGGGCGGAGCGTCTGACGAAGGAGCCGTAGCCCACATGAAGCTCTCATCATTCACGGACCAACGGTTCATCGATCTGAACGTCGCGGGCGCCAGTCGGGATGAGGTGATATCTTCACTGGCTGGGCTCATGTCACGTTCGCCGAACCTGAAGGACAAGGACGCCTTTCTCAAGGACGTGCTGTCCAGGGAGAGGCTCGTGACTACGGGCGTCGGGCACGGAGTAGCCTTCCCGCACGCCAAGAGCGATGCCGTGCGCAACGTGATCTTCGCCTTCGGGCGCACGACGGGAGGCATCGACTTCGGAGCGCTGGACGGGCAACCGGTGCGGCTGGTGTTTCTCATCGGCGCACCCAAGCAGCTGGAGCCTTCGAGAGTCTATCTGAATCTCATGGCTCGTCTGTCCTTCTTAATGAAGAGCGAGGACAACCGCAGCGCCCTGCTGTCGACCGATTCTGTGGCCGAGGTGATGAAGCTCATAGATTCAGTGGGGTGAGGGTCGCTCGGTTAGCCGCGTTGGGCGCGCCGGCGGGCGCTCCGGAGCACGGATGATGAAGGCACGTGATTACATGAGCGGCGACGTGATCTCCGTCGGCAGGGCGGCCAACATGGCCGAGATCGTCGCCATCTTGAACAAACACGGCATATCGGGCGTCCCTGTTGTGGATGACGATGGAAGGCTGCTGGGCGTGGTGACGCACGAGGAGCTGATCAACATCTTCATCCCTCACTATTTCATGATGTTCGACGACCTCGCCTTCCTGGACGACCTGGGCGGCTTGGAGATGCAGACGATGGCCGAGATCGAGCCTTCGCTCTTTCTCGCTGAGGACGTGATGGTCGCGGACCCGGTGACCGTCGGACCGGAGACATCGATAATGAAGGCCGCCGCAATACTGCTCAACAAGCGCCTCGTGTTCCTGCCGGTGGTGGACGACGCCGGGCACGTGGTGGGCGTGCTGAACAGAGGAGACGTCAGCCGGGCGTTCACAGGCGTCCGCTACGGGGAGCGCAAATGACCACGTTGGTCCGTACCTCGTTCGCGGTGCTGCTCGTGCTCGCAACCGCGGCTTCCGCAGCATCGGGAGCCGCGACCGTCGAGTTGGTGGAGTCGAGTGACGCGGGTATCACTCTCCGATATGTCCCGGGCGAGCCCAGTCTGACCGATGCCGGTGTGGCGGACGGCTCGTACACTGACGTGTCAGTTCCGGGGACCTACTCGCTGGGCCTCGAGGGAGCGCCCGAGCTGCCTGTGGCGAGCGTTCGCATAGCCGTTCCCTATTGCGAGTCGATCGGTCTCGATGTGTTGACCGGAGGTGAGAGGAGAGTGGACGGCGTGCGCGTCACCCCGTCGCCCACGACGATGAGCGGCAACGAGGGGGTCTCGTTCTCCGAGTACGTGGAGGGTCCGGTGTACTCAGAGGGCGGGCTCTGGCCGGAGCGCGCCGCGAGGCTTTTCGGGCCATCGAGGCTGGGCACCCAGCGTGTGGCGCTCGTGGAGTTCTACCCGTGCCGCGCCGACCCCGCGGACGAGACGCTCGTGGTGTACGGCACGATCGAGGTCAGGCTCTCGTTCGACGGCCGTCTTCAGGTGCAGCCCGCTCGAGGTGAGCGTCCCAGACGGGAGGCGCAGCTCAAGGCGCTGCTCCTGAACTACGAGCAGGGCAAACGCTGGAGGGCGAGAGAGATCACCGGGGCCGGCAGGCCCGTGGGTGAGTACTTCACATCGACGGCCAACTGGGCGAAGCTCTCGGTCCGCGAGCAGGGCATGTACGCGGTGACCTACGCGGACATGCAGGGTGTCGCGGGCGATCCCTCTCTGATCGACCCATCTACCTTCAGGGTCATGAGCGGTGGAGGACTGCCCGTTCCCGAGAGCGTGACGGCGCCGCGGCCGACCTGGATGCAGGAGCAGACCGTCTTCATCGACGGTGGCTCGGACGGCTCGTTCGACCCCGGTGACGCGGTCGTCTTCTACGGGATGGCCGTCGACGGTTGGACCGACGAACTTGGCGCGACGGGTGAGGACGAGCCCTACTTCGAGAACCGCTTCGCGAACACGAACGTCTACTGGCTGACCTGGGAGAACGAGGGGACGCCGTCACCGTTCTCCGAGGAGCCGCTTCGCATGGAGGTCGAGTCCGCTTCTTCGTCCCCCACGCCGCTCGAGGTCTCAGACTACATGGCCAGGGAGCACTTCGAGGGCAACGTCTACGAACATCAGGGCAGGGGAGACAATTGGTTCTGGTACGAGATGAAACGTGACAGTGCGGAGGAGCGCTTCTTCCACGAGCAGCTCGACCACGTGGTCACCGACTCGACCGGGCTCCTGAGAGGGAACGTGGTCGGCAACTCGAGCAACGGTACGTCCGCGCCCGACCACTACGCGGTCTTCTATCTACACGACGTCGAGATCACCGACGGCGAGTGGATGGGATACTCGTCCTTCAGGTTCGAGGGAGACGGACTTCCGATCAACGAGGGATACAACACCTACAAAGTCTATCTTCCAAGGGCTGACGCGGCCCACAAGGCCGATGACATCCTTGTTGACTGGTTCGAGATCGAGTACTGGCGTGATCTGTGGACCGACACGGGGCAGCTCCACTTCGGCAGCTCCGGACGAACGGGAGCGGTAGAGTACTCGGTCGCCGGCCTCACCGCGTCGGATGCGACCGTCTTCAGGATCGCCAACAGGTACACCCAGACCGTCATGTCCGGCGCGACCGTGGCGGACGGAGTGGCGACCTTCCAGGATGACGTGTCTGATACGTCCTCGTATGTCATTGTCGCCGGCGGCGGGTACATGTCTCCCATACAGCTCCAGCGTACGACTCCCGGAACTCTCCGCACGCCATCGGGAGACGACTACATCATGGTCGTGTACGACGGGTTCTACGACGAGGCGGCGCGCCTGGCCAGCTACCGGGAGAGCGCGGCCGGCGGCGGCTTCGGGGTGAGGCTGGTCAAGGTCAGCGAGGTATACGACGAGTTCTCGTGGGGCCTCGTGGACCCCACCGCGATCCGGGACTACCTCAAGTACACGTGTGAGAACGAGGCCGTTCCCCCGACCCATGCGTTGCTGATAGGTGACGCGACGTCCGACTACAGGCAGTACCTGCCGTCGAGCGCGCAGACATACGTCCCAACGATGTACACCGGAGGATCGGCGTACTGGCCGACCGACGAGTGGTTCGTCGGGTTCACAGGCGCCTACTGGTACGAGCCGGAGCTGGCCCTCGGTCGTCTCCCCGTGGGCTCGTTGAGAGAGCTGCGTGACGTCATCGACAAGATCCAGAGGTACGAGACCGAGAGCGTGCAGGGTACGTGGAAGAACACTGTGATCATAATCGCCGACGACGAGTTCAAGCTCACGACCACCAACCCGGGAGACTGCTGCGAGTTCTTCCACACGACTCAGGCGGAGAGTCTGGCCAGGCGCATACTGCCGTGGCCGCTCGACCGCAAGAAGATCTACCTGATGGAGTACCAACGTGACCTGGCGGGACACAAGACCGAGGCACACAACGATATCATCGATGCGTGGAACGATGGCGCTCTGCTTGTCAACTGGACCGGTCACGGTAACGAGACGCTAATGGCGCACGAGTACGTCTTCGTCTTCGATGACGTGCCGCGTCTCACGAACATCGACGCCCTGCCTCTCTACTTCGCGGCTTCGTGCAGGCTCAACAAGTTTGACATGCCGACGACGGACTCGGTCGGAGAGATACTGATGAAGTCGGGTGAAGGTGGCTCGATAGCCTCGATAGGTAGTACGAGGGACTCGAGCGCCGGCCAGAACTCCGTTCTCAACGCCTGGTTCTACTACCACCTCTTCGGTGAGCAGCGGGTTCTTGCCAGCACGACCATGGACGTGGGCACCGCCTTCCAGACGGCCTTCATGGAGGGGACCGGGTGGTACAACAACACGAAGTTCTGTCTGCTGGGTGACCCCGCCATCAGGCTTGCCGGCCCGCTGGGGGGCGGCCACTTCGAGACCGACGGACTCGAGCCCATGAAGAGGCGCGACACCGTCACGCTCGCGGGAGTCAACGAGGGGGCGACGGAGGCCGAGCCCGGCGTTGTCCTCCTGCACGTCAGTGACTCGGCCGACACCAGCGGGTACCTCCACACGTCTCCGGGAGCCCAGAAGCTGGTGCACTATCGCCTGCCGGGCGAGCCCGTGTTCGACGGGTCGGCCGCGGTGTCGGGCGCCGGCTTCTCGATGGACTTCGTGGTGTCGTCGCTGGCGGAGGAGGGTCCCTACGGGAGGATCAGGGCCTACTTCTACGGGAGCGAGGCCGACGGCGCGTTCTCTCTGGAGGACGCAGCGCTTCGGGACAGCGTCAACGTCCAGGACGCGGCGGGTCCCGAGATCACTCTCGAGTTCGAGGGCGGCGGCACGTCGGTACTTCCCGGGACTCGTTTGGACATCGCCCTGTACGACGCCAATGGCATCAACCTCGTCAACAGGAACGGTGACGGGGGCATAGTGCTGAGCTTCGACGGTGGCGCAAACAGCAGGGACCTGACAGACGAGTTCATCTACGACCTCGACAGCCACGAGAGGGGCACCATCTCTCTCGAACTGCCCTCCGTCGGCAACGGCAACCACGTGGTCCTGTTGTCGGCGAGCGACAATATGGGCAATCGCTCCACGGAGAGCCTGAATTTCGAGGTCGTCTCGACGACAGACTTCACAATACGGAACGTCGCCAACTACCCGAACCCGTTCCCCGAAGGGGACAGGAAAGGCACGCACATCCTGTTCCAGCTGCCGGTGGAGGCCGACGTCGCGATCCAGGTGTTCACCGTCGGGGGACGATTGATAAGGGTGCTCGACGACATCTACGGCGAGGCCGGAGCCAACCAGGTCTACTGGGACGGATTGGACCAGGAGGGAGACGAGCCGGCGAACGGCGTCTACCTCTATCGGATTCATGCCGTATCCAGAGTCTACCGTGGCGACAAGACTGACGCTATCGGCAGAGCCGTGATAATGAGATAAGAGCGGGGTGCCACCGAAAGGAGAGGGACTGAAGATGAAGGGCTACAGTATCCTGATTGCTCTGTTGGCGCTCGGTCTGATCGCCGGGATCGCCGACGCACAGGTGTCGATCGGTGGAGCACAGTCGCTCTACATTCAGCCGGGCGCGCGCCCGGCGGGCATGGGGGACTGCTACGTGGCGGTCGCGGATGACGCGAGCGCGGTCTCCTGGAACCCGGCCGGCCTCGCGTTCGTTCCCGGCCAGTACAACTTCACGCTCATGCACACCCAGCTCGTCCCGGACTGGGAGGACGTCTACTACGAGTACGCCGCGTACGCACAGAAGGTGCAGGGACTGGGGACGATAGGCGCTTCGATCATCTATCTCACCTACGGCAAGCAGATAGCCACCGACCCCGACAGCCCGGACCCGATAGGCGAGTTCAACTCGTACGAGGTCATCCCGGCTATCGCGTACGGGACCTCGATCGGCGAGAACCTGGCCGTGGGCCTCGCGCTGAAGTTCGTGTACGTGGACCTGGCTCCGGCGGAGTACACGCAGGACCAGGCCAAGGGCGCGGGCTCGACCTTCGCCGCGGACGTCGGCGCGCTCTACAGGGTCTGGGACGGCAAGCTTCGCCTGGGCGGCGCCGTCCAGCACGTCGGTCCCAGGATCGCTTACATCGACGAGGAGCAGTCGGACCCGCTGCCGCGCAATCTCAAGCTGGGGGCCGCCTACATGCTCCTGAACGACGAGATGAACGAACTCATGCTGTGCGGCGAGTACAACAAGTCGCTCGTCATCGTCGAGGACATTGTCGACCTGTCGACGGGAGTCATTCTTGACATCGGCGCTGAGTACCGCTACTACGACCTGCTCGCGCTCAGGGCCGGCTACGTATACGACGAGGACGGAGAGGTCAAGGACTTCTCGTTCGGCATGGGGCTCAAGTACAGGAACTGGGCGTTCGACGTGGCCAACGTGCCGCAGGCGGAGGGTCTCAAGCGCCCGTTCCGCTTCTCGCTGACGGCAACGTTCTAGTCGGGCGGCCTCTAAGGGAAGAACAGGTGGAGATGCCCGGAATCCACTCAGGGATCCGAGTCGCGCTCGTGGCGGTCGCCGTGCTGTTCGTGACGGCCGCCGCCCTCGCCGAGCCCATGGTGTGCACAAAGCCCGCTCCGGGGGCTGGCGGACGGTCGTCGGCCGGACCCGAGGACGGGCGGGCGGTGTTCTCGAAGGTTTGGCAGGATGATCTGCCGCGCGTGAGCGCGGTCGAGAAGGCCGCCGCGCGTGGGAACGACCGCGGAGGCCGCACCGTGGTGCACCTGCTTGCGCTGCGCGTGCAGTTCCAGCCCGACACGGACTCTCGGAGCACGGGCGACGGGACGTTCGACCTGTCCGAGTGGGACGGGGCCACCTTCGATGGTCCTCCGCACGACCGCGAGTACTTCCAGCTCCACATGAAGGCGCTCGAGAACTACTACGAGTCGGTCTCGTACGGTCATCTCGACATCCAGTTCGACGTGGCTCCGGCCGCGCCCGACTCGGGCTACCTGCTGCCGCATGCGATGGGTTACTACCACGACTTCTCTGAGGAGCAGGTCTGGTACGTGTCGCAGGTGGAGGCCTTCACCAGGGATGCCTTCGCCGCCGCGGACACAACCGACTCCATCGACTTCTCGCAGTACGACGGGTTCGTCGTCTTCCACGCGGGCGCCGACTGGCAGAGCGACATCAACTACGACTCGCCCTTCGACCTCCCGTCGGCCCACATATCGCTGGGTGAGCCGATCCTCGTCGACGGGGGAGCGGTCGAAGTCTGGGACGCGGCCATCATGCCCGAGACGTCGAACCAGGACGGATACGCGATCGTCCTCAACGGGACGCTGGCGCACGAGGTCGGCCATATCCTCGGGCTGCCGGACCTCTACAACACGTTCAACTTCTTCCCGGCCGTCGGGTACTGGAGCATCATGGACTCCGGCGGCAGGATCGGGATGGACACGCCGTGGGGATGGGCCTATGGACTCATCCCGGCCGGTCCGTGCGGGTGGTCAAAGGAGTACATGGGCTGGCTCGATCCTGTGGTCGTCCTGGATGACGTGAGCGGGGCACAGGTGAAGGCATCCACCATGCGCGGCCCGGGCGAGCGGCTCTACAAGATCCCCGTGACCGCCGACGAGTACTTCCTGCTGGAGAACCGGCTGGACGACATCGGAGGCGACCTCACGGTCGCGATCGACCAGGAACGGGGTGTCGTGCTCGGCCCGGTCGACCCCAACGACCTCATTCCGCCGTATGAGATCAACAACGAGTATGATTTCCTCCTGCCGGGTCCCGGGCTCGTTATCTATCACATAGACGACACGCGCGTGATACCCGGTCTCATGCCCTACGATGCAGTGAACTACGACCGGCACCGGCGCGGCGTGGCCATCGAAGAGGCCGACGGCATCATGGACATCGGCGACATCGGGAGCTTCTACTGGACGGGTAACGCTTACGACCCGTTCTACGCCGCGAACAACGACTCGTTTTCCTGGAATACCTATCCGTCTACGGCCACCAACACCGGCGGCAACACGTATCTTGCCGTAACGCGCATATCCGATCCCGACAGCGTGATGACGATGAACGTGAGCTTCGACAGGTGGAAGGAGGGCTGGCCGGTTGACACTGGCGAGGACGCCGGTCCGGGCTCACCGAGGGTTGCCGACCTCGACGGCGATGGCGACATGGAGGTCGTGTTCGCTACTCGCGACGGAGGTGTCTACGCGTGGAATGCAGACGGGACTCCCGTCTTAGACCTGTCGAACCCTGAGGGCCTGTTCGGTCGTGCCTACGGAGGCGTCCGCTACTCGCCGGCCGTGGCTGACCTCGACGGAGACGGAGTCAGCGAGGTGATCGTCGCCTCGGAGGCAGGCTCACTGTACGTGTGGGAAAGTCGCGACCTCGACCTCGATGGACTCGCCGACAGGGCGTCGCCGCTCTATCCGGTGCCTCTGGACGGGCCCGCCAGCTGCGCGCCGCTGGCGGCCGATCTGGACGGCGACCAAGACCTCGAGGTGGCGGTCGCGTCTCAGGGCGGCTTCCTGACGCTCGTTGAGCCGACGGGCGAGCAGGTCGAGGCCTCGCCGTACGCTTTCGGACATCTGGTGCTCGACGACGTGACGCTCTGCGCCGTCGATCTCGACTCCGATCCGGAGCGCGAGATCGTGCTCTCCACGACGAACCGCGGGTGGATCGTGGCGCTCAACGCCGACGGGACGTCAGTCCGCGGCTGGCCCGTTGTCGTCCCCTCCTGGGAGGGAGAGACCGTCGCTCTGGCGGCCGGCGACATCGACCGGACGCAGGACGGTGGCAGCGAGATCGTCGCCGTGGGTTCCGACGGTGTCGTTCGGGTCTGGGACCGGTCCGGCAACCTCCTGTCGGGTTGGCCCGTCGACCTGGGGCGTCGGAGCAGGGCCCGGCCCGCTCTGGCCGACCTGGACGGCGACGGCTATCTCGAGGTGGCGGTTCCAGCCGGGCCTTCGAAGGTGTTCGGGCTGCGGGCGAACGGCTCGAGGGTCGAGAACTGGCCGCTCACGCTCGACCGCGGTGACAGCACGTCACTCGTTCCCGCCTCGCCGATCGTCGGCGACGTGAACGGCGACGGCACTCTCGACGTGATGGTGCCCGGTCCCGACGGCAACCTGTTTGCCTGGGACGCCATCACCGGCAAGGCGTTGGAGGGCTTCCCTCTCTCCTGCGACCCGCCGGCGGGCTCGGCGTGGGCGGGCGACGCCGACGGCGACGGCTCGCTTGATGTGGTCGTTGCCGGCAGCTCCGGGCGTGTTCTGATGTACGGTCTCCCGTATGATGTAACGGGCGGGTTCGTCTGGTCGACCGAGGCGGGAGACGCATCCGGGACAGGCGTCTATCCGGACTCCCTGCTCGGCCAGGCGCCCGAGGAGGGCGAAGGTCTCCTCGATCCGGACGCGACCTACTGCTATCCCAACCCGGCGCGACAGGCCGACCTCACGGTGCGCGTGTTCCTGATGAGACCGGCCGACGTGGAGGTCTCCATCATGGACGTGACCGGGCAGGTAGTGAAGCGTTTCGACGTCGAGGGTGACCTGACCGTGAACGAGGTAACCTGGGATACCCGCGGGGTTGCGAGCGGCCTCTACATCGTTCGAGTCGAGGCCCTGGGTCCGGAGACGCAGGGAACGTTCGGGACCAAGGCCTCGCGCGATTCACAGGTCAAGCTCATGAAGGTGGCGATCATCCGGTAGCGCGGCGAACGGAGGCGGTTTGTCCAAGGCGGCCCTTGCAGCGACTGTGGCACTGGCGATCTGTGCGTCGCCCGCGTGCGCACGGGTGGGCGCGCCTCTGGAGACGGCGACGGCGGACGCGGTCTCGGCACGGGCCCCGCTCGCGCTCGTCAGCTCGCTCGACGCCAGGGACGAAGTCCTCTCAGGCGATTCCGCCGGATCTTCCTCCGACAAGTCGGGAGAGTCGGCCAAGATGTTCGCGCTCTCGCTCGTCGTGCCCGGCAGCGGGCAGCTCGTGCAGGGGGAGAAGCGCGGCTACGTGTACCTTCTCGCGGAGGTGGCCTTCTGGGCGGGGTTCTTCGCCCTGGACAAGATGGGCCTCGACGAGCGCGGCGACTACGAGAGCTTCGCCGACAGAAACTGGGATCGCGACGCCTACATGGCGTGGTACCAGGAGAACTGCGTCGACTGCGAGGAATGCGCGGGCACCTACGACTGCCGTCCCATCGCCGAGTATGGCTCCCAGGAGTACTACGAGGACATAGGCAAGTACGGGACGTACTGGCGCTGGTGGAACATCGACGGCGACGAGGGCGGGATCTCGTGGGACGACTACAGCTCTACGGATCTGTCCGTCCGGAACTCGTACTGGGACATGAGAGGTGAGAGCAACAGACACCTGAGACGCGCGCGGTACCTCGTCACGGCCGCGTTTCTCAACCACCTCGTCTCCGGCGTGGACGCGTACCTCTCCGCAAGGAGAGGAGGCGACGAACCTTCTGATGCACGGTCGGACCTCGGTCTGGAGTTCGACGTGCCCGATCACGGAGAAGGGCTGACTTGCGCACTCGTAGCCAGATACTGATCGTCCTAGGGCGCGCCGCGATGGTCGCTTCGTTCATCGCCCTCGCTCTGGTCGCAGCAGTGCCCGGATCCGCTCGGGCCTCCGTCGCCGCCCCGCGGCCCGACCTCGTCGGCGCTCGGGCGGCCATGCGCGTGGAGGGGCTCTCCCTCGACAGTTCGGATGGGTTGCTCGAGAGCGCGGCTCCGTCAGGACGGGAGGTCGCGTCAGGCGCGTCGTCGTCCCGTCCGACGCGAAAGAACCCGATGCTCGCAATGCTCATGTCGTTCGCGGTTCCCGGTCTTGGTGAACTCTATACCGGGAACACCGTACGTGCCCGCGGCTTCCTGTCTGCCGAGGCCGGCATATGGGTCGGCTACGCGGCGTTCAAGGTCCAGGAGGGTCTCAGGACCGACGACTACGAGGAGTTCGCGAGGGTATTCGCGGGGGTCCCGGAAGGGTCGTCAGGCGAGTACTACCAGGACGTGGCCGACTACATACGCAACGAGGGTGCCGACAGCTACAATGAGGCCATAAGGGCGGAAGCGCGCAGCCTCTATCCGGACGACCTCGATGCGCAGCGGGACTACCTCGCGGCGAACGGCTACTTCGGTTCCTCCGAGTGGGAATGGGCGAGCACTCAGAGGTTCGAGCACTATCGGGAGCTGCGACACGGCGCGGCGATCTCGCGCAAGAATGCCTTCTACATGACGGGCCTCGCCATCCTCAACCGGGCGCTCTCGGCCGTCGACAGCGTCTGGATGGCGCGGCGGCACAACATGGGGATCGACGGGGAGCCGTCGGCCCGCCTCTACATGTCCCCCGAGATGTCCGGGAGTGAAGTGGGAAGTCGGCTCGCCCTGGAGTTCTCCTTCTGACGGCACCAAAGACCGCCCCTGACCGTTTTCATCTAACGGAGATGCGCGCCATGAGACGAGGCTGCTCCCCGCGCGCGGGTCGCGTGCGGGGCTCACTTGTCGTCGTCGCCTGCTTGCTCGCGGCTTGGGCTCCGGAAGCTCGGTCCGCGCCTCCGCCCGCGACCGCGAGAACCTGCGTGACCGCGCTCAGGCCCGCGGGCGTCATCGAGACACCCGAGTCGTGGGGGTTGCGAGGCCCGTCCGCCCTGGCTCTCGACCACCGCGGCGACATCCTCATCAGCGACACCGGCAACCACCGCGTGGTGGGCATGACGCGCGTCGGGGACGAGGTCCTCGACTTCGGGGGCTACGGTTGGGACGAAGGCCAGTTCGATGGCCCCACCGACCTGGCGGTCTACCAGGGCTTCTTCACGTACGTGCTCGACGAGGGCAACCGCCGGGTCGAGCGCTTCGATCCCGACGGCGACTACGTGGACACGGTGGTCTACGAGGGCGACGCGGGAAGCCCCGTGGCCATCGCCGTCGGCCGTTCAGGCGAGCTCTACATCCTGGATGACGATTCACAGACGATCCTCGTGAGATCGCAGTTCAACGAGGACGTCGCTCCTGTGGGGCAGTTCGGAACGGGCCGGGGAGGTCTCGTGCGGCCGGTCGCCGTGGCCATCGGACCACGGGGCGAGATCGGCGTTGCCGACCCGGGCCGGGGAGCGATCGTGGTCTTCGATGAGTTCGGCACGCAGCTGTACGAGCTCTCCACCCCGGACACCCTGTCTCCTGCCGACCTCGTCTTCGACGGAGCCGGCTGTGTTCTCGCCGTGGAGCCGGGCCGGCGCCGCGTCGTGGCGTTCCCGCCGGGCGGCGGACCGCCAACGGCTTCGTTGACCCTGGACGAGCGGTCCGTACCGGTCTCCCTCACGATCAATGACACGGGCTCGCTCTACGTCCTGGACTCGGCCACCGGACGCGTGCTCGTGGTCGAGACGACACATGCGGAATGCGGCGCGCGACGGTAGTCCTTCGATGAGACGCACGCGTCTCGTTGCCGCGGCGCTCGTCGCCGCGGCCATGCTGACCGTGGCCCCGGAAGCGGCGTCAGGCGCTGGCGGGACCGTGGTCCGCGAGAGCGGCGTTCGAACGCTCTCGCTGACGGGCGCGGAGGCCATGGCGGGAGTCGAGCTGCCCGATCGCCTCATCGTGGCGGGCACCGATAGTGTTTCGGTGGACGGCGTGCCCATCGCGCGGGGCGCCTGCTACGCCCTCGATGTCGAAACGCGCCGCGTCTCCCTTCTCTGTGACTTCCCCGACACCGCAAACGTCGCCATCTCGTACCTCTACCTGCCCTTCGAGCTGGAGGAGCCGTACCGCCACGCCGTGCTCGAGTCGCTGGCCGCTCTTCCTCCGTGGCTGTCCGGCGAGGCCCAGCTCGTGCCGGCTGAGCCCGAGGCGGCTCCGGCGGTGCCCTCGGGGCTCAACGTGAGCGGCGCCAAGACGTTTGGGATCAAGATGGGCACCGACCGAGACCCCAGCCTCGAGCAGTCGCTCCGCCTCAACATGAGCGGCAGAATAACACGCGACGTCTCCGTCAACGCGTATCTGTCGGACCAGAACACGCCCCTGGTTCCGGAAGGGGACACCGAGGAACTGCGGGCGCTCGACCGCGTGCTCATCGACATCGAGGGAGAGAACGTCGGGGCGACCATGGGGGACGTCGAGCTGGACATCCATGGCGGGAGCCTCTTCAACGTCACAAGAGAACTCAAGGGAGCGACCGGAAGCGCCCGCATCGGTAGGGCGAACATCACGCTGGCCGGCGCGTCGGCCGACGGTGAGTTCCGGAGCCTCACGTTCCGGGGAGTTGACGGGAAGCAGGGGCCGTACCTCCTGACCGGAGGGGGCGGCGAGGCGGGCGTGTCGGTGGTAGCGGGCTCGGAACGCGTGTGGTTGGACGGCGTGCTCATGAAGCGCGGGACCGACAACGACTACGTCATCGACTATGTCTCGGGCGAGATCGAGTTCACCGAGAACAGGCACCTGAGCTCGGACAACGAGGTGACGGTCGACTACGAATACTCGCTGTCGGACTTCGAGAGGGACATATACGGAGGCAGGGGTCAGGTGGAGCTGTCAGAGGGGGCGTCGGTCGGGATCTCCTTCTTCCGGGAGGTCGACGACGAGGGCTCCCCGATATCGACCGTTCTCACTGACGAGCAGATAGCCGTTCTCGAGAACGCTGGAGACGACCCCTCGCTGGCCCACGACGCGGGCGTCGATTCGGTAGGGGTCGGTGGCGACTACGACCTCGTGTCAGAGGGAGTGTTCGAGTACGCGGGCGCGGACTCGGGGGTGTACGACCTTCACTTCGAGCCGGAGGTCGGAGGAGCTTACGACTACGACTTCGAGGGCGATAGATATGTCTACGTCGGCGAGGGAGAAGGCGACTACCGGCTTGGGCGCAGGCTCCCGGTTCCGACCGACAGAGGGCTGGCCGCGGTGGACGCGCAGTTCGAGCTGCCTGCCGACGGGTCCGTCGACCTGGAGACGGCAGTGTCGGCGTTCGACAGGAACACGTTCTCCGACATCGGTGACAAAGACAATCTGGGGAACGCACAGGTCCTCTCGGCGACGCTGCCGCGGCTCCGGTTCGGCGCGTCCGGTGACGGCACCGTGGGGCTGAGCCTGGCTGCCAGGCGCGTCGGGGGGAACTTCGAGGGGGTTGGCAGGTACAGGGACGTTCGCTATGTGGAGAAGTGGGAGCTGGAGGGGCTGGACCTGCCGGCCCAGGAACTCATGCTCGAGGGCGGCGGGACCGTTGAGTTGTCGGGTCGCGGACGGCTCTCGGCCTCGTACTCGTATCTCGAGCGCGGCGACGCCGTCAATTCCCGGAAGACGGAGTTCTCGCTCGATGCGCGCCCCGGGATCGGCTTCCGTGTGAACGCGGACGGGCGTTTGGTCGACCTCGAGTCCTACGACGGGAACCGGGACCGCGCGCTCCTGAGGGGGAGCGTCGAGAAGGAGATTGGTTCGTTCACGCCGGGGGTCTCCTACCGGCACGATTCGAGGAGCGTTCCCGGCGAGACGGGCGAGCGCTACGACGAATACGCCGGATCGCTGTCGGGAAAGGACGGCCGCGGCTCCCGGTTCAGCGCGAGATATGCCTACCGCGCGACTGAGCGGATGGACGGGGAAGGCTGGAGCAGGGCCTCGACGACGCGGACCCAGGAGTACGCGCTCACCCTAAGGCGGAGCGAGCTTCTCTCGGTGGAGGCTGCCGCCACCCGGCGGACGACCGAGTTCGAGCCCGGTCTGGAGGAGCCGGGGACCAGATACGACCTGGCCTCGATTCGTGCCACGCATCGCTCGATGGACGGGGCGCTCCAGGGTGAGCTTCGGTACGCCGTGACTTCCACGGAGGTCGAGGAGAAGAAGAAGGTCGTGATCCTCAAGGACGGCGTCGAGACGACGCGCGTTATGTCTACTGGCCGCTTCTACCCGGTCACCGACCTCACGGCCGGCACCGGGTGGAAGCTCAGGTTCCGTCCCCGAGGCGGCCGGGCGATGCCCGACCCGTCGTCCTTGAGGAGGTTTCTCTCCACAGTCTCGCTTGAGACCGACCTCAAGCTGAGCGAGGTCACGACGACCAGTGAGAGGTGGCGGCTCTATGCGCTCGACCCGGCGGTCATCAGGGGTGAGGACACCGTGAAGGGCGAGCTCAGCGGCCGGCACGTCGCGAGGTACACGGCGGCCGACGGGACGAGGTCACTGAGGCTGGCCTTCACGACGCGCGACGTCCTGGACAGGAGCTACGAGAACGCCACCGAACGCAGAGAGGAGCGGACGGGCACGGTGGACCTGAAGCTCTCGCCCTCGGGCGGGGTCACCTACCGAATCGAGGGCGACCTGAGCCGCCGGGAGCAGCACTCGGAGGGCACCGGCTACAGCTACGAGATCGATGAGAGGACCGGTCTTCTCGAGCTGACGTCCAGGAGGCTGGGCGACCTCGAGATCAAGGTCACGGCCAGTGCCACCGGGACCGACGAGCGCATGGACGCGATATCGATCTTCCAGATGACGGTCACGCCCGCGCTGACCTACCGGCTTCGCGGGAAGGGGACCATCACGGCGTCGCTCTCGCGCATCGATCTGAGCTCCGACGTCGACAGCTTTCCGGTCTACCTCGTCGGCGCTCGCAGGCCAGGCGTCACCTCGGAGTGGAGGATCTTCGGCGACTACCGTCTGAACCGCTTCCTGACAGCGTCGCTCTCGTATCTCGGTGAGAGGCGACCCGGAAGCGACACGAGACACACCGTGGACGCGAGGATGAATGCTTACTTCTAGTCGAGCATGCGGGCGCTCGCGCCGGCGGAGGGGGGCGCGGAGCGGAGTACTGGCGGCGGTTCTCGCATTCCAGCTCGTCGCATCGGCTTCGGCCGTCCGCGCCGAGGCCGCGCGCGTCGTCGAGTTCAGCGTCGAGGGGCACGAGCCCCCCTGTCGTCGCTTGGTCTTTTCTATCGGCGCGCCCGCGGGCGTTTTCGACACCGTGTTGTGGGCGGGGGGTGCCGGGGCCGACGCCCTGCTCGCGCGCCTGGCGCAGGAGGGACACCCGTTCGCACGCGCTGAGATCGACTGGACGGACGTCGAAGATGGTCTGGACGTGAGCGTCATCATGGATGAGGGCCCGCGGGCCGGTCTCTCGTCACTCAGTCTGGAGGGCGGGGGTGGGGCGGAGTCTTCCGGCGGCGGCCTCCGTCCCGGGACCGCGCTCAATACCGATGTCATCAAGCGTGAAGCGGACGCGATCCTGTCTGACCTCGAGAACTCAGGCCGTCCCTTCGCGTCAGTTCGTGTGGCCGGCGTCAGCATGTCCGACGGCGGGCTGTCGCTCAGGCTCTCCGTCGACGAGGGTCCGGAGACACGTTTCGCGAGGCTGGCGGTGTCGGGCAACAAGGTGACAAGGCCGCGAGTCATAGAACGCGAGGCGGGCATTGTCCCTGGCGAGCCGTACAGCGCAACCAGGGTCTCGGACGTCCGTCCGAGGCTCGAGAGGCTCGGGTTCTTCGCGAGAGTGTCCGAGCCGGTCGTCTCGGTCGACCCGCTAACAGGGCTCGCGACCGTGGGTGTGGAGGTCGAGGAGGGGCGGACGAGCCGCGTGCTCGGCGTGATGGGATACGCGCCCGGAGCAAACGGAGAGGAGGGCCTCTTCACCGGGACGCTCGACGTCGGACTGGGCAACATTGCTGGGACCGGCCGGGAGGCCGCCGCACAGTGGCAGCGGATACGCCGCGGATACACGAAGATCGCCTTCTCCTACAACGAGCCGTGGCTGCTGGGAGCGCCCGTGGACGTGGGTGTCGAGGGCGAGCAGACGGTCAACGACACGATCTACACGACGACCGAGGGCGACCTGCTCGTCACGGCCAGGGTCGGCGACAGGACCAGGGTCACGTGGGCCGTGGGCGCCGAGCGCTACGTCCCGGGTGCGGCGGCGGAGTTCACGACAACGAGCTACCGGGCGGGAATGTCGGGCGAGTACGACGGGACGGACGCGCCCGCGAACCCGACCCGCGGGACCACGCTGCGCGGGTCGGCCACGTACTCGGCGAAGAAGGGCGGTGGGGATGAGAAGCACCGATCGGGCACGTTCGAGGTGGAGGCCTGGCGGTTCCTCACGACACTGCCGCGTCAGGTCCTGGCGCTCAGGGCGAAGGCGGCCGCGATAGTCAGCACGGAGGAGGACGTGCCGTTCCACGAGCTGATCCCTCTGGGAGGCGCGTCCAGTCTGCGCGGCTATCGCGAGGAGCAGTTCCGCGGGACGAGGGCCGGCCTCGCGTCAGTCGAGTACAGGTTCCTGCTCTCTCGCCGCTCGCGAGCTATCGCCTTCATGGACGTCGGGTACTACTACCGCGGCGGCCCTAATTTCGCGAAGGACACCAAGTTAGGATACGGAATCGGGTTGCGGGGCGAGACCCGCTTGGGTATAATCGCCCTGGACTACGGCCTGGGAGAGGGAGACGGTCTCCTCGACGGGAAGCTTCACGTCGGCCTCATCCGCGAGTTCTAGCGCATCCCCACCAATCGACCCAAGCGCCGACCGACCCCGGGAGGGGGACGGGGACAGATGGGAACGAGCAAGAGCGCCGCGTCGCGCGTCGATGAGCTTCGCGAGCTGATCAGACGCCACGAACACAGCTACTACGTCGAGAACGACCCGGAGATCTCGGACGCCGAGTTCGACGCGCTGATGTCCGAGCTCCAGGAACTCGAGACGGCGAACCCTGACCTCGTGACGCCGGACTCTCCTACGCAGAGGGTCGGCGGCGCCCCCACCGAGGGCTTCCGGACGGTGCGCCACTCCGTGCAGATGCTGTCTCTCGACAACACGTATTCGGCCGACGAGCTGCAGGACTTCGACCGCCGCGTCAGGACCCGTCTGGGCGGTGAGAGTCCGACATACGTGGTAGAGCTGAAACTCGACGGCGTCAGCATATCCGTGACATACGTCGATGGCATCTTGAGCGTCGCGGCGACCAGAGGAGACGGCGAGCGGGGCGACGACATCACGGCGAACCTGAGGACGATACGCTCTGTGCCTCTCAAGCTGCGAGGGCGGCACACCGGCATGCTCGAGGTGCGGGGCGAGGTCTACATGCCGCGCTCCGGTTTCGAGGAACTCAATCGTTCCAGGAAGCGTGACGGGGAGGCGCCGTTCGCGAACCCGCGTAATGCCGCCGCCGGATCGCTCAAGCAGCTCGACCCCGCCGAGGTCGGTCGCAGGCCGCTGGACGCTTTCTTCTACCAACTCCTGGGTGGAAGGTCCGCCACCCACTTCGCGGCTCTGGACGAGATCCGCGAGATGGGTCTCAGAGTCAATCCGGAAGCGATCCTCTGTGAGGACGTGGATGCGGTCGTGGCTCACATCGAGACCTGGGAGGAACGCCGCTCGGCTCTCGACTACGACACGGACGGCATGGTGGTCAAGGTCAACGAGCTGCGTCTGCAGGATATGCTCGGCTCGACCTCCAAGAGCCCACGCTGGGCGATCGCGTTCAAGTTCCCCGCGCAGTCGGCCACAACGGTCGTCGAGGACATCGTGGTCCAGGTTGGACGGACCGGGAAGCTCACCCCCGTCGCGAACCTGTCGCCGGTGTTCATCTCGGGCTCGACCGTGTCGAGGGCGACGCTTCACAACCAGGATGAGATAGAGAGGCTCGACGTCCGCGTCGGCGATACGGTCGTTGTCGAGAAGGGCGGGGAAGTGATCCCGAAGGTCGTCAAGGTCGTCGAGTCGAAGCGGAAGGGACGGCCCCGGCGGTTCAGGATGCCCGCGTCCTGCCCGGTGTGCGGTGAGCCCATCTCGCGCGCCGAGGGAGAGGTGGACTACCGCTGCGAGAACGTACGCTGTCCGGCGCAGGTGAGGGGCAGCATCGAGCACTTCGCCGCCAGGGGCTCCATGGACATAGAGGGACTGGGTCCGGCCCTGGTGGAGCAACTCGTTAACGAGGGGCTCGCCTCCGACTACGGGGACCTCTATTCGCTCAGGGTCGAGGATCTCGTGCCCCTGGAGCACATGGGCGAGAGGTCGGCCGGCAATCTGGTGGTGGCGCTCGAGGAGAGCAAGGGCCGTCCCTTCTCGAGACTGCTCTCCGCACTCGGGATAAGGCACGTGGGCCGGAGGGTGGCCGCGTCGCTCGCGGCGCGCTACCGGACGCTCGAGGCTCTGGAATCGGCGGACGAGGAAGACATGGCGGAGACGCCGGACGTCGGCCCGGTCATAGCCGCGAGCGTGAGGTCGTTTCTGGGTTCGAAGGAGAACCGCAGGGTCCTGCGCAAGCTCAAGGCCGCCGGCGTCGGTGAACCGGAGCCGGCCGGGTCGGGCGCGTCCGAGGGACCAATGGCTGGGATGTCCGTCGTGCTCACCGGACGGCTCGACAGCATGACGCGGGAAGAGGCGGGGCGGGCGGTTGAGGCCGCCGGAGGACGAGTCGTCTCGAGCGTAAGCTCGAAGACCGATCTCGTGGTCGCCGGTGAAGACGCAGGCTCGAAGCTGGTGCGCGCCGGCGAACTGGGGGTGCGTGTGGCGGACGAGCGCGAGTTCAGGAAGATGCTGAGAAACGGGTAAGCGAAGGGACACGACATGAGAGCGATGGAGGAAGCCCGCGCGGGACGGGCCACGGATGCCCTGAGGGAGGTCGCCGAGGCCGAGCGGATCCCGTTGGATCGGCTGGTCGCAAAGGTCGCGGCAGGAACGGCCGTCGTGCTGCGCAACTCCGGCGGCGGACGGAGGGCAGTGGGGTTGGGCGACGGATTGCGCACCAAGGTGAACGCGAACATCGGGACGTCGGCCGACGCGTCGAGTCTGGAGGAGGAACTCCGGAAGCTAGATGTGGCCGTCGAGGCCGGCGCCGACGCGGTGATGGACCTTTCGACGGGCGGCGACCTTGATGAGATACGCAGGGCGATCGTTGAGCGCTCCGCCGTGCCGGTCGGATCGGTTCCCATCTATCAAGCGGCAGTGCGGGCGCGCCGCTCCGGCAACGGCATGGTGCACATGACGGCGGACGACCTCCTGGGGGCGGTGAGGGACCACGCCGAGGACGGCATCGACTTCGTCACGGTTCACTGTGGGGTGACGCGCGAGGTTGCCGAGCACTGTCGGACAACCAGGAGGCTAGCTGATGTGGTGAGCCGCGGCGGGGCTTTTCTGATGGAGTGGATGTCCTACAACCACGCGGAGAACCCGCTGTATGAGCGGTACGACGACCTGCTCGACATCCTCGCCGAGCACGACGTCACGCTCAGCCTCGGCGACGGTCTGCGTCCCGGCGCGCTGGCCGATGCCAACGACAGCGCGCAGATCGCCGAGCTGACTGTTATAGCCGAGCTGGTCACGAGGGCGAGAGAGAGATGCGTTCAGGTCATCGTCGAGGGACCCGGCCACGTGCCGCTCCACCTCGTCGAGTCCTCGGTTCACCTCGAGAAGTCGCTCTGTCATGGCGCCCCGTTCTACGTTCTGGGTCCGCTCGTGACCGACGTCGCACCGGGATATGACCACGTCGGCGCGGCGATAGGTGGAGCGGTGGCCGCCGCGGCCGGGGCCGACTTCCTTTGCTACGTGACGCCCGCCGAGCACTTGAGGCTCCCCACGCTGGAGGATGTGCGCGACGGCGTCTACACGCTGCGCGTGGCGGCGCACGCCGCGGACATTGCCAAGGATGTCCCGGGCGCACGCGAGTGGGACGACAACCTGTCCCGGGCGCGCAAGGCCCTGGACTGGGAGACCATGCTCTCGCTGTCGCTCGACCCCGAGAAGGCCAGGGCCCTGAGGCAGGCTTCGACCCCGATGGACGAACAACTATGCACGATGTGCGGCGAGTTCTGCGCTGTGAGAAAGATGAGCGACGTCCGAAGCTCGGAGGAGGAATGAGCGAGCACCGGGGCCGCCCGGAGTACCCACGTGTCTACACAGGCATCGACCTCGAGACCACCGGGGTCGACGACCGGTCGGATGCCATCATCGAGATCGGGGCCGCGCGCGTGGTGGACGGGCGGCTCGATGAGACGTTCTCGACGTTCGTGAACCCGGGGCGCGGGATCCCGTCGGATGTGGTCTACCTGACCGGCATCACCGACGACGACGTGCGAGACGCACCGTCGATCGACGATGTGCTGCCCGAGCTGCTGCAGTTCCTGGGCGACAGCCCGCTCGTCGCTCATCAGGCGGCGTTCGATATTGGCTTCCTGAGCGTGGCGGCCGCCAACAGGCCGGAGCTTCTGGTCGGCGGCAACGGCGTGTTCGACACGCTCACGCTCTCGAGGGCGCTGTTGCCCCGGCTGCCGAGCCACAGGCTGACCGCGCTTGTTCGCTTCTTCGACCTTCCGCACGAACAGGCGCATCGCGCCACCGACGACGCGATAGCGGACGCTCTTCTTTTCGGTAAGTTCCTCGAGCTTCTCGACGGCACCGGTTCGGCCGTGCTGGCCACGATGGCCTCGCTCGCGGACGTCCAGACACGGAAGCTCATCGAGGCCGCGCTCGAGCGCACCACGGGCCGCATCGATCCGTTCGCGCTGCCCGGACACGGTCTGATGGAGGGCGAGCTTCTCCGCTACGACAACGCGCTCAGGATAGACATCGCGCGTACCCCGACCGAGGAGAAGGTCGATCTCGACCTGGATGCGCTGGAGTCGCTCTTTGACGTCGATGGCTCCATCGGCGCCAGACTCTCGGGATACGAGACGAGGCGCGAGCAGCTGCAAATGCTGCGTGCCGTCGGTGACGCCCTCACGGGCGGCATCCATCTCGTCGTCGAGGCAGGCACGGGTGTTGGGAAGTCGCTCGCCTACCTGGTTCCCGCCATCTACTTCGCGGTGGCGAACGGTGAGCGCGTCGTCGTCTCCACGAACACGCGCAATCTGCAGGAACAGCTCTTCCAGAAGGACGTGCCGTTCCTCGAGCGGGCGATAGACGTGCCCTTCAGCGCGGCGCTTCTCAAGGGGAGGAGCAACTATCTGTGCTTGAGGAGGTGGCGACAGGCCCTCGATAAGGGCATGTCGCCGTCCGAGCGCGCCGAACTCCTGCCGGTAGTGGTCTGGGAGAGGGAAACGAACTCGGGCGACATAAGCGAGAACGCGGCGTTCCGCGGCCGCGGCTACCTGTGGAACCGCATCTCCGCGGAGGGAGGTCCCTGTCTCGGCCAGAGGTGCCCGCTCTCCGATAAGTGCTACCTCCAGAAGGCACGCAGGGCGGCCCAGCAGGCGCACATCGTGGTCGTCAACCACTCGCTCCTCTTCAGCGACACCGAGGCGGAGAACCGCGTGCTCGGGGAGTACGGCTACCTCATCTGCGATGAGGCGCACAACATCGAGAATGCGGCGACTGAGCATCTCGGGAAGAAGGCGAGCGTCTGGCGCACCCGGGCTGCACTCGACAACCTCTACCGGAGCGACGGGACCGACAGCGGCGACCTCGCGGAGCTGCTGGAGTCGCTCGCTTCGTCCGACGAGACCGGAATGAGCTCGGCCGTGAGAGAGGCGGGTGAGCGACTGCGGGCGGACGCGGAGGCGGCGTCGGCCGCGTCCGACGTCTTCTTCAGGGGGCTTGCCTCGCGTCACGAGGAACTCAACGGGGGAAGGTCGGTCGAGTTCGGGAAGCTCAGATACTCATCGGAGAATCCCGTCTCCTCCATTCTGGCTCCGGAGCTGTCTGAACTCCTGGGCGCGCTCAATACGGTGTCGCGCGGCGCCGAGGGCCTGGCAGACCTCGTGGCCGACTCCGACCTGCCGAGGTCGGAGTCCACGTACCAGGGTCTCCTGTTCCACTCGAACCGACTGGGCGAGATCGCGGCGGAACTCGACTACCTCGCCTCCGCGTCCGACGCCGAGAGCGTCTTCTGGCTGTCGGTCCGGACCTTCCGGGAGCAGCTCGAGTGCGAGCTCAGGAGCGCCCCCGTGAGCGTCGCTGAGAAGATGGGCGACTTTCTCTACTCGAGGGTGGATTCGATGACGATGACATCGGCCACCCTGACGGTCGACGGCTCCTTCGAGTTCGTGACCCGCAGGCTCGGGCTCGACCTGCTGCCGGACTGGAGGGTCCTCACCCTGGACGTCGGCAGCCCCTACGACTACGACGCACAATCGATCGCCATCGTCGCCGGACACCTGCCGGAGCCTTCGTCCCCCGGTTTCAACACCGTCGTCTCTAGACTCGTGATCGACCTGGCGGCGCCGGCCACGGGCGGGACGCTCGTGCTCTTCACGTCGCGCTCGTCGCTCGACGCGGTCTTCAAGGCCGTGAGAGACCCGCTGACCGCGCGCGGCAAGCTCGTCCTGGGCCAGGGACACGGGGGCGGGGTCGTGGCGCTCCTGGAGCGGTTCGCCAGGGAGGGCAACTCGGTGCTCCTCGCGACGAGCAGTTTCTGGGAGGGAGTGGACGTTCCCGGGCGGTCGCTCGAGCAGCTCATCATCGTCAAGCTGCCCTTCCCGGTCCCGCGCGACCCGGTCGTCGAGGCGCACTGCGAGCGGCTGGAGGAAGCGGGCGAGAACCCGTTCAACGACTACATGGTCCCGAGGACCGCCATCAAGCTCAGGCAGGGATTCGGGAGACTGATAAGATCGACCACGGACTACGGGGCGGTCGTGTTCCTCGACAGTCGGCTCGCCAGCCGGCGATACGGGGCGAGGCTGCTCTCGGAGCTGCCCACGAACGTGCTCATCGCGCGATCGGACGCGGAGCTGCTCTCCGCTCTCGCCGGGGTGCACGCGGGGCATGGAGGATGAACCGCATGGACGCGAAGTCAGCGGGGCCCAGGAAGGTCCGCGCGCCGCGCGGGAGCGAGATCTCTTGCAGGGGCTGGCTACAGGAAGCCGCCCTCAGGATGATAATGAACAACCTCGACCCCGAGGTTGCGGAGATGCCCGACGAGCTTGTCGTCTACGGCGGCACCGGCAAGGCGGCGAGGAACTGGGAGTCGTTCGAGGCCATAGTTCGGACCCTCAAGACGCTCGCCTCGGACGAGACGCTGCTCGTCCAGTCCGGAAAGCCGGTCGCGGTCTTCAAGACGCACGTCGACGCGCCGCGGGTGCTCATCGCGAACTCCAATCTCGTTGGCGACTGGGCGACGTGGGACAGCTTCCGCGAGCTGGAGCGTAGGGGCCTCATCATGTACGGCCAGATGACGGCGGGCAGCTGGATCTACATCGGCACGCAGGGCATACTCCAGGGCACGTACGAGACCCTGGCCGAGTGCGCGCGACAGCACTTCGGAGGTAGCCTCGAGGGGCGGATCGTTCTGACCGGCGGAATGGGCGGCATGGGGGGCGCGCAACCTCTGGCGGTCACGATGAACGGCGGCGTCTGCCTCGACGTCGAGGTCGACCGGGCCCGCATACAGAAGAGGCTCGACACCGGCTACTGTGACCGCATGACCGACGACCTGGACGAAGCACTCGAGCTCGTTCGTGCCGCGGTCAGAGAGCGACGGCCGCTCTCCGTAGGACTCGTGGGCAACTGCGCCGAGACCCATCCGGAGATTGTCGACAGGGGGATCGTTCCGGACATCGTTACGGACCAGACGTCCGCTCACGACGCGCTCTCCGGGTACGTCCCGGCGGGCGTGACGCTGGACGAGGCGCTCGAGCTCAGGCGCTCCGACCCCGACCGGTACATGGAGATGTCGATGCGCTCGATGGCCGCGCACTGCAGGGCGATACTGGCCATGCAGTCGGCGGGCTCCGTCGCCTTCGATTACGGCAACAACCTCAGGGGCCAGGCTCGGGATGCGGGGGTCGCGGAGGCGTTCGACTATCCGGGGTTCGTGCCTGCCTTCATAAGGCCGCTCTTCTGTAAGGGGAAGGGTCCCTTCCGGTGGGTGGCGCTCTCGGGCGACCCGGAGGACATCTACAGGACCGACGAGGTGGTCCTGCGCGAGTTCCCGGACGATGAGGCGCTCGGGCGCTGGATACGCCTCGCAAGGGAGAAGGTGCACTTCCAGGGGCTGCCGTCGCGCATCTGCTGGCTCGGCTACGGCGAGCGCGCCCGTTTCGGGAGGATCATCAACGA
>CAZLTC010000026.1:31547-34541 GCA_964562405.1 uncultured bacterium
CTGACGACCGACCCGGGGATGGGTGTGGCGAGACACGCCGACGCCGGGTACGATGAGGCAATCGAATTCGCGAAGGCGGAGGGTGTTCGCATCCCGATGCTGGAGGAGTGACCGTACCGCCGCCTTCTGATCCGGAGCGCAGGCAACATGCAAGCCGACTTCCTCGTGCGGAACATAGGTGAGCTCCTCACGCTCGCGGTGGGCCCGGTGCCACGCGTAGGTCCCGCGATGCGGGAGCTGGGCCTGGTCAGGTCCGGGGCCGTGGCGTCGCGGGGCGGGACGATCGTCGCCGCCGGCCTGGATGCTGACGTGATGCGGGCCGTTGAGCTTGCGCCGGAGGCCGTCGTCCTGGACGCGGGCGGGGCGGTTGTGACGCCGGGGCTCGTCGACCCGCACACCCACGCGGTCTTCGCGCGGACGAGGGAGAACGAGTTCGCGATGCGCGTCGAGGGAAGGAGCTACGAGGAGATCGCGGAGGCGGGAGGGGGGATACGCGCGAGCGTCAGGGCACTGCGAGAGGCGAGCGAGGACGCTCTCCTGGCCAACGGCCGCGCGACGCTCGACCGGATGCTCGACCACGGGACCACGAGCGTCGAGGTCAAGAGCGGGTACGGTCTCTCAACCGAGTCCGAGCTCAAGATGCTTCGCGTCATCCGCCGCCTCGGCGAGGAGCACGCGATGCGCGTTGTCCCGACGTTCCTTGGAGCACACGAGTTTCCGGACGAGTGGAGGGACGACCGCGACGGCTACGTCGACCATCTCGTGGCCGACATGATCCCGGCGGTAGCGCGGGAGAGCCTGGCCAGGTTCTGTGACGTGTTCTGCGAACGGGGCGTCTTCACCGTCGAGCAGTCGCGCCGGGTCCTGATGGCTGGGCGCGCTGGAGGAATGGAGCCTAAGCTCCACGCGGACGAGCTTCACGCTTCCGGTGGCGCGGAGCTTGCGGGCGAGCTCGGGGCACGCTCGGCCGACCACCTGGTCTGCGTGTCCGACGATGGGATCAAGGCGCTCGCGGAGTCTGCAGTCGCCGCGGTGCTTCTCCCTGGCACAACCCTGTCACTCGGTGGGCGGACGTATGCGCCGGCGAGAAAGCTCGTCGATGCGGGAGTGGCGGTCGCGCTCGCCACCGATTGCAATCCGGGAAGCTCGATGACCGAATCGCTCCAGATCGTGATGTCGCTGGCGTCGATGGTCATGAGGCTCACTCCGGCCGAGGCCATGACTGCCGCGACAGCGAACGCCGCGTATGCGTGCGGTACGGAGGGCGTGGCAGGAACGCTCGAGGCGGGCAAGGCGTGCGACCTCGTGATGTGGCAGGTCGGGGACCACAGGGCGATACCATACCACTACGGAGTCAATCTCGTGAGCCGGGTGGTCGTGGCCGGGACGGTGGTCCGCGGCCCCGAGTCGCCACGGCACTGATTCGCGGACACATCGGGAGACGCGCGACCGCGATGGCAGCGCGCCGCTCTCGTCGTCCGAGCAAGGCAGGAGGAGACGAATGAGGCTTGTCGAATGCGTTCCGAACTTCAGCGAGGGACGAAGGCCGGAGGTGTTGGACGAGATCGTGGGGGCCATGACGGCCGTGGAGGGGGCGCGGCTCCTCGACAGGGAGATGGACGCCGACCACAACAGGGCCGTGGTGACGATCGTCGGCGAGCCCGAAGCCGTCCTCGAGGCGGCCTTCCGGGGCATAGCCAGAGCGTCGGAGCTCATAGACCTCACGAAGCACGAGGGAGAGCACCCCAGGATGGGTGCCGCCGACGTCTGCCCCTTCGTTCCCGTGCGCGACGTCACGATGAAGGACTGCGTGGAGCTGGCGGAGCGGTTGGGTGAGCGAGTGGGCAGCGAGCTCTCGATACCCGTCTTCCTCTATGAGGAGGCGGCGCGGTGTCCTGAGCGGCAGAATCTCGCCGACGTGAGGAAGGGGCAGTTCGAGGGGCTGAGAGACGAGATAGGGAGCAACCCGGACAGGGAGCCGGACTTCGGTCCGAGTCGGATACATCCCACGGCGGGCGCCATCGCGATAGGCGCGCGCCCCTTCCTGGTGGCGTACAACATCAATCTGGGTACCACCGACCTGTCGATCGCAAGAAAGATAGCGAAGTCGATACGCCACTCGGGGGGCGGGCTTCGGTACGTCAAGGCGATGGGTTTCGAACTCAGGGACCGGGGGGTCGTGCAGGTCTCGATCAACATGGTCAACTTCAAGGGGACTCCGCTCTTCCGCGTCTTCGAGATGGTCAGGTGCGAGGCCGAGAGGTACGGCGTGCCTGTCGTGGGCAGTGAGGTCGTCGGCCTGGTTCCGGCCGAGGCTCTCGTTGACGTGGCGGACTTCTACCTGAGGCTGGAGAATTTCAAACACGATCAGGTGCTCGAGAACCGCCTGTCAGACAGCTAGGAGGGTCGATGTCGAACATGAACGAGTTCCTTTCCGAACTCGCCTCGGACTCGCCGACGCCCGGCGGCGGGAGCGTTGCCGCATTGGCGGGCGCGCTCGCCGCGTCGCTCGGCTCGATGGTGTGCAATCTCACGATCGGCAAGAAGAAGTACGCGGGCGTCGAGGCGGACATGAGCGAGCTTCTGGCCAAGACGGAGGCCCTGAGGCTTGAGCTGGCCCAGCTCATCGACGAGGACGCGATGGCGTTCGACAAGGTGATGGCTGCGATCAGGATGCCCAAGGAAACCGACGAGGAGAGGGCGCGCAGGACGGCCGCGATGCAGACGGCCCTGGTCGACGCGGCCACCGTGCCGTTCGCCGTCATGGAGAAGTGCGTGGAGGTGGCCGCGCTGGCGCGAGAGGCCGCCGTGAAGGGCAACACCAACGCGGTCTCGGACGCCGGCGTCTCCGCGCTGATGGCCCGGGCGGGTGCACACGCCGCGCGGCTGAACGTCCTCATCAACCTGGGCTCCATCAGCGCTCCGGAGCATGCGGGATTCGTGGAGAAAGCTCGCGAGGGTATCGCCAGACTGGGCTCCGACGCCGACCGCTAC
>CAZLTC010000027.1:0-4838 GCA_964562405.1 uncultured bacterium
ACTACCAGGGTATCTAATCCTGTTCGCTCCCCTAGCTTTCGCGCCTCAGCGTCAGCTATGGCCCAGAAGACCGCCTTCGCTACCGGTGTTCTTCCTGATATCTACGCATTCCACCGCTACACCAGGAATTCCGTCTTCCTCTACCAAGCTCAAGAGTCGCAGTTTCGACCGCAGTTCACCGGTTGAGCCGGTGGATTTCACGGCCGACATACGACCCCGCCTACGCGCCCTTTACGCCCAGTAATTCCGAATAACGCTTGAGCCCTCCGTATTACCGCGGCTGCTGGCACGGAGTTAGCCGGCTCTTTCTGCAGGGGCAACGTCAAGTACCCGGAGTATTCGGCCGGGTGCGTTTCTCCCCCCTGTGACAGGACTTTACAACCCTAAGGCCTTCATCGTCCACGCGGCGTCGCACCCTCGGGCTTTCGCCCATTGGGGATGCCTCTCGACTGCTGCCTCCCTTAGGAGTCTGGGCCGTATCTCAGTCCCAGTGTGGCTGACCACCCTCTCAGGCCAGCTACCCATCATCGCCTTGGTGAGCCGTTACCTCACCAACAAGCTAATAGGACTCGTGACCATCCTCAAGCGGCACCTTGAATCAGAGGGCACCTTTGATCTTCCACACATGTGAGCGGAAGATGTCATGCGGAATTTACGCCTTTCGGGCATGTTCCCCACTCGAGGGCAGGTTCCACAAGCGTTACTCACCAGTTCGCCACTCTACTCCGGTTTCCGAAGAATCCGTTTCGCGTTCGACTTGCATGCCTAATCCACGCCGCCAGCGTTCATTCTGAGCCAGGATCAAACTCTCCGTTGTAGTTTGATTTCCCAGAACCCCCCACACCGTGAGGGGTTGTTATTCGGGTCATACATTGAAACCCAGAAGGGTTCGCGCAAGCGCGACCCCCTCGGGCCCCGTCGAGCATATTGGTCTGGCACGCTATTCAGATGTCAAAGAGCTAAAGGAACCCATTCCCCTTAGGACGCTTGGAGCGCCCCGCCGGGCGATTCCAACCCTGTAAGTGTAGTCGGGCGCCTAGTCCGTGTCAAGCGGTTTCTACCGCTTTCTGGGGTGCCGACCCACTTTTTTTGGAGGCCACTGTGGACCCCCGGTCCGGCACTATTCGAACCGGACGTTCTCAGGCACGACCCTCACGAAGCGCCGCTTCCCTGCCTGCAGAAGCATGGGTCGTTCTACCGAGACTGTGGAGTCTACACTAGTGACCTGCTCGCCGTCAAGCTTTATTCCGCCCTGCGCGATGAGGCGCCTGGCCTCTCCGTTGCTCTTGGCAAGTCCGGCCGCGGCCACGAGGGCGACGACCCACACGGCCCTCGGATCCGACTGCCCCCGCAGCACGATCTCGGGCTCCGGGATCTCATCCGGCACCCCGCGATCCTTGAAGACCCTGTCGAACTCCTCCTCGGCCCCGCGTGCCGCCTCCTCATCGTAGTACAGCGCGACCAGGGCCCGGGCCAGTGCACGCTTCACGTCGCGTGGGTTCACACCGTCGGTGGAGAGCTGTCGCTTGATGCGCGCCAGTTCCTCCCCACGGACGCCTGCCCCCAGTTCGTAGTAGCGCGCGATCGACGAATCGGGAATCGACATTGTCTTCCCGTAGATCTCCCTCGGCGACTCCGAGATGCCGATGTAGTTACCGATGCTCTTGCTCATCCTCTTGACGCCGTCGGTGCCCTCGAGCACAGGAAGGAGCATCACGACCTGCTGCTCTATGCCGTACGCCTTCTGGAGCTCACGCCCGACAAGGCAGTTGAACTTCTGTTCCGTGGCCCCGAGTTCGACGTCGGACCGGATCGCCACGGAGTCGTACCCCTGCATGAGCGGGTAGAATAGTTCGTGAATGCTGATGGGGAGCTGGCTCTGGAAGCGGTTCGTGAAGTCGTCACGCTCGAGGATCCGGGCAACCGTGTACCTGCCCGCGAGGTCCATCACATCCGCGAAGCTCATCTTCGAGAACCACTCGCCGTTCATCCTGACCTCGGTGCGGGCCGGCTCGACGATCTTGTACAGCTGCTCCTGGTACGTGAGTGCGTTCTCTCGCACTTCGTCGTGCGAGAGCCGCGGACGCGTCTCGGAGCGCTCCGACGGATCCCCTACCATACCCGTGTAGTCGCCGATTATGATGACCACGGTGTGCCCGAGGTCCTGGAACTGCCTGAGCTTCCGCAGGCCGATGGCGTGGCCGAGGTGGAGGTCCGGCGCGCTGGGATCGAAGCCCTGCTTCACACGAAGCGGGCGCTCCTCGCGGATGGAGCGCTCCAGCTTGGACTCGAGTTCCTCTTCCTTGATGATCTCGACCACTCCGTCCCTCAGAATGTCGAGCTGTTCCTTCGCGGTCAGCACTGCTACCTCCGCTCTGCGGGCAGGGCCCAGAAGCCCGAAGATTCGCGCGCTCCCGGGCGTCTGTAGCTACGAGCCGGAAGACGCTGGGAGATTGCATATTACATACCCGGACGGGCTCCCGGCAAGGCAAAACGGCCCCTGGCGGCTCTCTCTGGGCATGGGGGTGCCGCTCCGTCCGCCGCTCGCCGCAGGCGGCACGGCCTCGGGCTCCTGGCCGTGCCCGGGCTCACGAGCTGAGCCGGAGCAGCATCCCCGCGCCCTCAGCGGGCGTCCGTCATGTCCTGCCGGCTCAGCTTGCGTGGACGCCAGCCACCGCCACGACCGGCGGTGGCACCAGCGGACACGCGCGGACGGCGGGACATGACGGACGCCCCCAAGGACAGGCGGACGGAGCGGGACACCAGGACCCCGAGGAGAGAAGGCACGCTGGCGGGCTACGGCTTGACTCGGCTGGGACGCTGGGATAACGTAGCAGGATGCGGTCCGCACGGGGCCGCAGCGGAGGAGACGACGTGTTCAAGAGGTGGCTCATCGTATTCGGCGCGGTCATGGCCGCTACCGTCGTAGCTGCCGTGGGCAGCATCCTCTGGCTGTCCCGGGACCTTCCCTCACCCTCCCTCCTGGAATCGATGGAACCGACCATCGGGACCGTGGTGTACGACCGGAACGGTGAGGTCCTGCACGAGTTCTTCCGCGAGAACAGGGTCATCATAGGGCTGGACGAGATGTCACCCCACCTGGTCGACGCGATCATCGCCACGGAGGACCGCGACTTCAGGCAGCACTGGGGAGTTGACGTCTTCGGCATACTGCGCGCCGCGGCGAGGAACCTGAGGGCCGGCAGAGTCGTGCAGGGCGCGAGCACGATCACCCAGCAGCTCGCCCGCGACCTCTTCCTGACGCAGGAGGTTACGCTCGCCAGGAAGCTCAAGGAGGCTCTTCTCGCCCTTCGCATCGAACAGACCTACTCGAAGGACCGGATCATAGAGCTGTATCTCAACGAGATATACTTCGGAGACGGCGCGTACGGCGTGGAGGCCGCCGCACGCAACCTCCTGGGCAAGGACGCGGCTGACCTCGACCTTGCCGACGCCGCCCTCCTGGCCGGACTTCCCAAGAACCCGAGCGGCTACTCACCCAGGCGGCACCCGGAGCGCGCGCTCAGGCGGCGTTCGCTGGTGCTCTCGATGATGGTCGAGAATGGCACGGCAACGTCTGAGGAGGCGGCCGCAGCAGACACGGCGGCACTGCACGTCGTCGAGCGGACGGATGACGTGGGCCTCGGAGCCTACTTCGTTGAGAACGTACGCCGGGAGGTCATCGCCAAGTACGGGGCGGAGGCGCTCTTCTCCGAAGGCCTGCGCGTGTACACGACGCTCGACAGCCACCTGCAGGAGGTCGCGGAGCAGAAGCTCGAGGAACGGTTCTCCGCGCTCGAGACGGACTACAACTTCCCGGTCAAGCGCGGGGATGACTATGTCCTCGACACGCTTGACTTCATTCCCTACGTGCAGGGCGCTCTGGTCGCGCTCGACGCCAGGAGCGGCGGGATCCTCGCCATGGTGGGTGGGCGCGACTTCGCCGACAGCCCCTTCAACCGGGCCACGCAGGCCCCGCGCCAGCCCGGGTCCGGCTTCAAGCCGTTCGTGTATACCGCGGCGATCGAGGCAGGCTACTCCCCGGCTGACACGATAATGGATGCCCCGATACTCATACCCGGAGCCGGGACGCCTCTCGTGCTCGAGGGCACGGACCCTCCTATAGAGGAGCCGACGGACTGGATGCCCGAGAACTACGAGCGCGACTTCAATGGGACGATCCAGCTCAGATACGCCCTCAAGAAGTCCATCAACATCCCGGCCGTGAAGATGGCCATGCTGGTGGGCCCGAGGGCCGTCGCCGACCGCGCCAGGGAGATGGGAATCTCGACCCCCCTCTCACCTGTCTACTCCCTCGCCCTGGGGAGCGCCGAGGTGCGCCTCATAGATATGGTCAAGGCGTACGGGGTCCTCGCCAACCAGGGCATCAGGCTTGAACCGTACGGAATCGAGCGCATCGAGGACCGCAACGGCAGGGTGCTCGAGGTACACTCGACGGTCAGCCACGAGGTGCTGTCGCCGCAGACCGCCTACGTGGTGACGAACATGCTCGAGAGCGTCCTCGGGAATGGTGGCACTGGCTGGGCAGCGCGCGCGTGGGGATTCGACCGGCCGGCCGCCGGCAAGACAGGCACGACCAACGACTGCACCGATGCCTGGTTCGTGGGATTCACACCGAGAGTCATATGCGGGGTCTGGGGAGGGTTTGACGACCGGAGCCCGCTCGGCCTCAAGATGACTGGAGCGCGCGTGGCGCTTCCGGTCTGGACCGAGTTCATGAAGGCCGCCCACGAGAACCTGCCGACCGAGCAGTTCCCGGTCCCGCCTGGCATTATCAGGAAGCTCGTGTGCGCAAAGAGCGGCCTCCTGGCCACGGA
>CAZLTC010000027.1:4938-33284 GCA_964562405.1 uncultured bacterium
ACAGGTGCCGTGATCTCGATGCCGACCGAGGGGTCTATCTCGTCGCCCACGGCCGCGCGACCCGCCCCCAGCGCGACGGCCGAAAGCCCGATCGCCATGGCGTCGATACCGCCAACGAAGCCGCCCGATTCCGTCCGCACGACCTCTCTGATCGGCGCGGAAGGAAGCGCATCGACCCGGTCGACCACCGATGGATCGCCGCCCTGAGCCTCGACGAACCTTCTGAAGAGCTCAAGGGCCCGGCCTCCGTCGAGCGCTGACTCGGCGTCTCTCCAGGCCGATGGCACGTCGCCGGCGCACCCGGCCGCCACTATCATCCGCGCGGCCAGAGCGAGGCTCACCTCCCTGACATCCGGCGGTCCGTCCCCCCTGAGCGTCTCGATCGACTCGCGGACCTCGAGCGCGTTGCCAACGGTCAGACCGAGTGGGCTGTCCATGCCAGTCAAGAGCGCGGTCGTGGGCAGGCCGAGGCGTACGGCGGTCGAGATGAGTCTGCTGGCCAGGTCGCGGGCCGAATCGATGTCGCTCATGAAGGCCCCGCGCCCGACCTTGACGTCGAGGACCAGGGCATCGAGACCGGCTGCGAGCTTCTTCGAGAGGATGCTGCCGACGATTAGGGGGACGCACTCGACCGTCGCCGTGACGTCGCGGAGCGCATACATTTTCCTGTCCGCGGGGGCCATCTTCGGGCTCTGCCCGACGATGGCCATGCCCACGTCCGACACGAGTTCGATCACCTCCGCCGGGGTGAAGTCGGTCCTGAACCCGGGGATCGACTCGAGCTTATCGAGAGTCCCTCCCGTGTGGCCGAGGCCTCGGCCCGAGATCATGGGCACCCTGACACCCACGGCCGCCGCGATGGGAGCCGCTATTAGCGACAGCTTGTCTCCGACACCGCCGGTGGAGTGCTTGTCCACCTTGGTGCCCTCGACGGCGCCCAGGTCGAGGACGATCCCCGAGCGGAGCATGACGCGCGTCAGCGTCTCCGTCTCCTCGTCTGTCATGCCGCGAAAGAAGACGGCCATCAGGAAGGCGGACATCTGGTAATCGGCAACAGTGCCGTCCAGATATCCGCCCACGATGAACTCCAGGTCCGATGGCGAGAGCTCCGCACCCTCGCGTTTCGCTCTGATCACCTCGTAAGCGGTCAGCGGCTAGCCTCCCACTATCTTGACGCTGGCGCTCGCCCCGATGCGGCTCGCGCCGGCCTCTATCATCTCCTCGGCGGTCGCGCGGTCGCGTATTCCCCCGGCGGCCTTCACGCCCATCTCCTCACCCACCGTGGCCCTCATCAGCCTTACGTCGTGCGCCGTCGCGCCGCCGGGGCCGAACCCCGTGGACGTCTTAACGAAATCGGCGCCGGCTGCTTTGGCTATCTGACAAGCGATAACCTTCTCCTCGTCGGTCAGGAGCGCCGCCTCGATGATGACCTTCGAGACGGCGATGCTGCGGCAGGCCTCCACGACGGCGCGGATGTCGTCCCCGACCAGATCGTAGTCGCGCGACTTGAGAGCGCCGACGTTGGCTACCATGTCGATCTCCTGCGCGCCGTCCGAGATCGCCGCCTTGGTCTCGAATGCCTTGACGTCCGACCGGTTGGCGCCCAGCGGGAAGCCGACGACCGTGCATACCTTGACGTTAGTCAAACGCAGTAGCTGCGCGCAGAGAGACACGTAGCTCGGATTGATGCAAACCGACGCGAACGAGTGCTTACGCGCCTCGTCGCACAGAGTTACTATCTCGTCGCGCGTCGCCTGCGGCTTGAGCAGCGTGTGGTCGATCATTCCGGCCAGGACCGCGCCGACGCCTGCCACTCCTGTGGCCGCGCTTATGCGGGTTGCCCCGGAAGCGATCAGGCGTTCCACGTCCTCCGGTCGCTTCTCCACACAGAGACCGCACGCGACACAGGGGTCGCACAGCGCGCCCGTCTCCGACACCGCCGTCCCCGAGGCCTTGAGCTTCCTGACGACCTCTTGCGTAACTCGATCTATCAGCTCTTCCCTGTCCACCGTCTCTCCAGGTCCAGTATCTTCTGAACGCGCCTCTCGTGCCGCCCTCCCGCGAACGGGGTCACGAGCCAGGTGCGCACCATCTGACGGGCCAGGCCTCGCCCGACGACTCCCGATCCGAGCGTGAGCACGTTTGCGGCATTGTGCTCACGCGAGTTCACGACCGTCTTCATGTCGTGGCAGCAAGCGGCCAGAATGCCCGGGATCTTGTTGGCGGCCATAGATGAGCCGATTCCCGCGCCGTCTATCATTATCCCCCTGTCGCACTCACCGCTCGACACCGCCTCGGCAACACGCACGGCATAGTCAGGATAGTCGCAAGACGCATCGGTGGGCGGCCCCACGTCGCTCACCGTGTAGCCGAGTTCCTCCGCGAGGTAGCGCTTGAGCATTTCCTTGAGCGCGAAGCCGCCGTGGTCCGACCCGAGGGCCACCGTGCGGACGTTCCCTTCGGATGACCGTCCCGCCTTCACCTGATCGGCCGATCGGGCCGATGGGACATCGGAATCGGGCACGCGGTCCCTCTCCCTGAGAACCTCCCTGACGGCGTCCTCTATGCGTTTGCGATCGACGGCCACCGGGTTCCGCCTCTCCTTCGTTCGCTGAACCTAGGAGTCGATGGAAGTGAAAGGCATCGGGAGCAGCTCACGTACCGTCGTCTCGACCCGCCGCCCACCACCCCCCTCAACGATGACGTCGAGGTCGTGAGAGAACTCCCACAGCACCTGTCTGCAGACGCCGCACGGCATCGTCGGTTCATCCGAGTTGGTCACCACGGCGATCGCGGTGAAGCTTCTGGCGCCCTCCGCGACGGCCCTGGCAACTGCATTCCGTTCCGCGCAGACAGAGAGCCCGTATGAGGCATTCTCCACGTTCACGCCAGTGAAGACGCGCCCGTCGGCAGCGAGCAGCGCCGCCCCAACCGGGAAGCCTGAGTACGGAGCGTAGGCGTTCTCCTGTGCCTTCCGTGCGAGGGCTACCAGCTCTTCATGGGATGTCATCCGCCGCTCTCCTGGCCACTCTGTCGCCATCCGCCGCGCCGCCGTCTGGGGGAGCGCCGCGCCTCCTGCAAGCATGTTAGCACGGGCCGCGACCGGCCATCAAGCCGCAAAAGAAAGGGGCACACTCCACCATGGGAGTGCGCCCCTCAGGCACTCTAGACCTACTACAGACCCCGCTAGTCCCCGAAAGCCATCGTCAGGGAGATGCGGTGAGTAGCGTCGAGGTCCTCGTAGTCGGTGTAGGTGTAGTCGAGCTGGAAGTCGCTGTACTTGAAGCCCGCGCCGTAAGACAGGTTGCCGAAATCGGTGCCCGTCTTGTAGCCGGCCCTCAAGGCCAGTGTCTTGTAGATCCAGATCTCACCACCGACGCCGATCTGGAAGTCCTGGTCCTTCGGCATCAGAGCATCGACGCCCACGGTGACGTCCACGTTCGGGATCTGCTCCTCCATCGTCGTGTAGGAGAGTCCTCCGGCGAACGTCAGGGTCTGCTCATCTTCTTCATCCACGAGCTTGAACTTCGTGCCAACGTTCTTCACCGCCAGGCCGATCTGCACCTGGTTGTCCATGAGGCCGTACAGCAGTCCCATGTTCAGGCCGATCGCCGTGGCCGTTTCCTGGTCGAAGTTCGCCTGGATCACCTGACCGGACACACCGGCCTTGAGATCACAGATGTTCGGCACGTCGAAGCCGTAGCCGCCGACGAAGCCGAAGTTGTACGCCTCTGCCGACTCGTTGAGATCGGTGCCGTACATGTCAGTCACGGGCACCGAGCCCAGGTCGAAGTAAGCGAGGCCCAACGCGAGCCCGCCATTGCCCCGCGGGAGCCCAACGCCCAAGTAGCTGAAGGACGTATCCTCAAGCCACTCGATCTGGCTCACGCCAAGCTTCAGGCGGTCTATGCCCGCCAGGCCGGCCGGATTGTAGGTCAGGCTCCACAGGTCCCCAGGAGCCGCAGTATACGCGGCCATGGCGGACGGGCCCGCACCCACTCCGATCGCGAACGGGTCAAGATAGGTGCTTCCCGCCTTACCGTCGCCGGCCCACGTGACGCTCGCAAAGAGCATCGTGGCGACGAGTATCAGAGCAGGAAGACCGAACCTTCTAGTCATGCCGCTACCTCCCTTGCTTGACCGGGGGGCGGGGGATCCAACCGGACCCCCACCCCTCGCAAGTGCGGTGTCCTACTTGATGACCATGATCTTCCGCGTAACAACCTCGTCGCCGGTATCGATCGTGACGATGTACATACCGCTCGCCACGGCCTTACCGTCGTCGTTGTTGAGATCCCACTGGACGTCGGTGCTACGACCGGCAACCTGCGCCGTCAGATCGGCAACCAGCGCGCCGAACATGTCGTACACCTTGACCGTGAGACCCTCTGCCACGTCGCCAAGCGCGATCGTGATACCACCGTCGTTCTCGCTCATGCGGTACGGGTTCGGATAGATGACTATCGCATCACCACGGTCGAGTGTGACCGTGACGTCGAGCGCATCCACCCAGTTGCCGTCCAGGAAGAGGTCGATGTGACCCTCGTAGTCCTGGCCGAGCAGACCCTCCGGCACTTCGATCCCGAGGTAGAAGTCCACATCTCCCTCGTGCGGGATTTCGGCGCTGGTGGGCGCGACCACGATGTTCTCCTTCGGGATCATCGAACCGCTGATGTCACCGACCAGGTCGCTCCACCCGAACGAGACCCGGCCATCCGCGAGCGTCACGTTGCCGGTGTTCTCGACGGTAAATCCGGTCGCGATCGTCTCGCCCGCGACACCGTCCTCAGTCAGCGCGCTGGACGCGAATGCGGCGTTCTCGACCTCCGTGATCACAACCTTCAGTATGAAGTTATCGGAGAGCCCGCCATTCGCCGTCACAACGACGTTCGCGTTGTACTCGCCGGCAGCCACGTCGGGGTGACTGTTGTCCCACGATACGTTGACCGTACCCACGGTCTTCGCAGGGGAGAACGTCCAGGCGAGCGTCGAGTCGATCTCGACAGCCGCCGTCACCCAGGTCGGCAGACCGGTGATCGCAACGCCCGTGATGCCCGAGAGATTCGTGACACCGGTGTTCACGAGCTCGAACTGCCCGCTGTCGGTGCCGCGCTCACCCGGCGCATCGGGGGTCAGCGTCATCATGTTGTCGATCACGTCGTACGCATCCGCGGTGATCTCCATGCCCGGCGCGATCAGAACGTCCAGCCCGAAGGTATCGGACAGGGCGTCGTCGGCCGTCACGGTCATCGTTCCATGGTACAGACCCGAGACCGGCCAAGGACTCGTCCAGTTGGCCGTCACGTTACCGAGGATGCAGTCCTCCCACGGGACCGTCTCGTCGAGCGTGGCGGTAACCGTGATTCCGGTCGGGAGACCGGTGACCTCGTAATCGACGCCCGTGATGTCACAGCCACCGAGGTTGCAGAGCTCGAACTGCTTCGAGCCGCTGCCGCCAGGACCAGGCGTAAGTGACATCAGGTTTCCGGCCACTCCGTATGCCGTCTCCGTCACGTCCATACTGGGGTCGCACAGCACGACGACGGTGATCGGAAGAACGTTACTCTCGTTGACCCACTCTGCGCCCTCGCCAGTCGCTACGATCGTGACCTCGCCCTCGTACGTGTCGGCCCGGGTTCCGTTCGGGATCGTTACGCAGATCTCGACCAAGGAGGTCCCGTCATCCGGCCACGGGAGTGCAAAGCCGTGCGGCAACTGGACGTACTCAGAGAGGATAAGTCCGCCGTACTCGGTGCCGAGCAGGTTCGTTGCCTCGAGCTCGAACGACGTGACTTCGGTGTTGCTCAGGTTGTGGATGAGGGCGTCAGCACAGACCGTCTCGCCCGGATAGCCCGTCTCGCTCCACGGCTCGGTGTCGTCGAACTCGACATCGACGAACGCCGCGATGTTGACGACGAGATAGAAGTAATCCATCCACTCCTGCAGCGTATCGACGCGCGACGGGTTGTAGATCACGCCGTCCTCGTAGTCGTAGAAGTTGGAACGCGCATCCCAGTCGTGCCCCGCGTACCTCATGCCCGTGGCCATACCGCGTACGGTGATCGGGACAATGCCCTGGCCGTACTGCCACGTCCACTCGGTGCTCGCGTCATCCGGCACCACGTTGAACGCCTCGGGATGCCACGGACGGTAAGTGCCCGCCGGCAGCCCCCAGACCGGGGCGTCGAGCGTCGGAACCTGCACGTAGAACTTCTTGGTCTGGTCGATGAGGAGAGTGTCCTTCTTGTCGCTGTAGAGCCACACCCTCACCGGGTACCGCGGCGTCTCCGGATCCGAGTACTCATCCGAATAGACCCAGAAGCTGAGCGGGGAGGTCGGGTTCGGACGATTCTCGTACATCGGGATCTTGTGATGCCGCGACGAGACCTTCGTGCCGGTCGCCGTGTCCGACGTGTCGTAGTAGTAGAAGTCGTAGATGTCTTCCATCGAAGGGCCGTCCCACGGATCGACGTTCTCGCGATCCGCGATGCTGGGGCCGCCCGGGTTCCACATCAGGACCTCTTCGACGACATCGCCGACGTAGTTCGCCGGGTCGATGTCGACGGTCATCTCGTTCCCCGCCATGTTCGCGTAGTCGTCGTCGATGTCAAGATCGGGCTTGGTCAGCCAGAACTTGAGCCTGAACGTGTCGGAGACCTCGCTGACCTGCCACGAGCCGTATGGCACCACGTCGTCCTCGTAGAACCTCACGAGACCGCTGTAGTAACCCTCGGGCAGGTTCGTGGTCAGGATGCGGACGTTGAACGAGTCTGTCGTCGCGAGCTCGAAACCATCCTTGAGTATCGACGACGGACCCTGCACGTCGCGCTTCGTGAACCAGATGGCGCTCGTCGGATCGACCGGGCCCGACGTGAAGGTGTAGAACGCCCTCATGTCACCGGTCATATCGACGTTGCCCTGGGCATCGTTGTCCCACGGCACATCCCACGTCCTTCCGACGACCGGGACTGCCGGCATGCCGTTGTAGTCGTTGATGCCGTCGGCAGCCTCGTTCGGATACGGCCAGTACGGGCCCGTTCCGTCGGGGTACGTGTTCGGGTTGGCCACGCGGAACATACCCGCGAGCGTGTCGCGAAGGGTCGGAGCACCAACCAGGTGCATCTCGGTCTCCATCGCGGACTCGGGGAAGTCCCAAGGATCCGACGCCAGGCCGACGCCGCGAGGATCGCCGTCGTCGTCACAGATGTCGATGTCCTTGTGCGGGGCGACCCACACGCGCAGGACGATGTAGTCGTCCGGAAGCTCCTGCTCCATGAACTCACGCCTGGTCTCGACCTGTACGTAGCCGAAGTACCAGCCGGGCATCGCGCCCCACGGAATGTCGACAGTCACGTCGACATCCACGTAGGAACTGCGATCCTCGACGCCACCGAGCCTGAAGTTCTGCGGAGTGAAGCTAACGTGGCTGTAGTGGAACCAGTCGAGCGTGTCAGGCGTCGCGGCCCTGGGTCCCGTCGGGTGCGGACCGGCCCAGTAGAGCGACGTTGCCCTGACGTACACGCTCTCGATCACCGCGACAGACGAAGGACCGTCGCCGGCGTCAGGATTGACGCCCGGTGCGTCGGTCACCCAGACGCGGAACGTGCTCGTTCCGGAGCTGCCCGGAATGATGCCCGTGCCCGCTACGCCGACGTCGAGCGTGTCGTTGACGGCGTCAGCAGCGTCGGGGTCGATGTCGAGGTCCCAGTCACCATCGGTGTAGAGGAGCGGGTCGTCGCCAGCGGCGACTTCCGTGTTGTCGTCCTCACCACCGCGGTCGGTATCCCACTCGTTCGGGTCGGTCTCGCCCGGGCCCGCTCCGGAGTTCCAGTCGGAGGTCAGGTCGAACGGGCTGTTGCCGTCCCGGTGACCGTCACGGTCCACGTCCTCCTCACCGTCGGTCAGACCGTCATTGTCTGTGTCGTCGGAGAGAGGATCGGTCTTGTAGGCACCGAGATCGGTCGTGTCGAGATTCGGACGATTGACGGCCCACAGCGAGCAAGCGCTGCCGCCGTTCAGGTTCGTCCAGTTCGTGTAGTCGTACTGCGTCGCGCCGGTCGGTCCAGGCCACATCCAGAACGCCTGAAGCTCACGCGGCATCTCGAACAGCAGACCCAGCTCGAGGCCGTCCGGCAGGAGGTCGTCGTCGTAGTCGCAGTCGATCGCCATGTACGCGCCAGGCGCACGCGGCGACATCATGGCCAGGTAATCGACCTCGAAGCTGTCGAACAGACCGTCGTCGTCGGTGTCCGCGTCCCAAGGATCGGACTCGTCGTTGCCGACGCCAACCTCTGTGTCGTCGCCGTTCCAGTTCGTGTCCTCATCGAAGTCCCACAGGCCGTCGAAGTCGGTGTCGTGGAACCTCGGATCCGAGTTCGCCGTTCCATCGGCGTCCCAGATCTGAGGATCGTCGTCGGTACCGGGCGTTATCGGCGTCGTGCCGAGGTCCGCCGGAATGCCGGCGGTGCGTCCGGCCTCGAAGCCGTCGTGGAAGTAGTAGGCAAGGCCCGTCGTCCAACCGTCACGGTCGGTGTCGCGGCTCTGGTTGTCGACGCCGGCGTCCGTCATAGTGATGACGACCGTCGTGTCGCGACCACCGCAGCTCCACCCGACGTTGTGCATGAAGTACTGGTAGTACTCCTCGCCGTCGTAGAGACCGTCGTCGTCCGTGTCCATGTCACGCGGGTCGTAGATCGCCAGCCCCTTCTCGAGCGGATCGACCAGGAAGTCGTTGTCGCGGTCGCCGTCGAGGATGTTGACGTAGCCGTCGGCCTCGTCGTCATCGCTGGTGGTCGCGCCCTCGTCCATGTCACGGATCCAGTCGTTGTCACTGTCGACGTCCATGGCGTTGACGATTCCGTCACCGTCGCAGTCGTCGAGAGACTCGACCTCGTCCGGGATGTCATCGACGCCGGAGAGCACGCCGACGTAGTCGTCGTACCCGTCCATGTCGGTGTCGAGCATCGTCGGGTCGGTCCAGTAGGTGACCCCGTCGTACTCCGCACCGTCGAGAGCGCCGTCGCCATCCGTGTCAACCTCGGTGTCCGGATCGCAACCCTGCTCGTACTCGACCCAGTCGGGCATGCCGTCAGCGTCGGTGTCGGGGTTGTCCGGATCCGTCGGGTCAGTGCTGTTGTCGCAGAACGTGTAGAAGTCACACGGGCTGGAGCCGGAAGCGACGCAGCCGTTGTACTCGTAGTAGTCGAAGAGGTTGTCGTCGTCCGAGTCCCTGTTCTGCGCGTCGGTCTCGCCGCCGCCCAGGACGTACTCGCCGTCCAGGTTCAGATCTTCCTCGTCGTCAGTCAGGCAGTCGAAGTCGCTGTCGGTGAGGCGAGGATCCGTCTTGGTCGTCGGGTCCTGGTCGCCGGCTCCGAACGTCGGGGCGTCGGTGTCGGCGCCGATCGTCGTCGCATCGTAACCTACCTCGAGTCCGTCGATGAGCCCGTCGGAGTCGGTGTCCATGTTGCGCTGGTAGGTGTGATACGTGCGCTCGTCGCCGTCGTAAATGCCGTCGTCGTCCGTGTCACCGTCCCGCGGGTCGGTCTCCGCCGTGTAGCTCGTGGCGTAGCCGGCAGGTGAGTCCAGGTTGCCGTCGGCGTCCTGGTCTTCCTGGTGATCCGTCAGGCGGTCGTCGTCCATGTCGAAGTCCGTCGGGTCGTAACCGTGCACCGGCTCGAGGTTGTCGGCGATGCCGTCACCGTCCGTGTCGTTGTAGTGCGGGTTAGTGACGTAGCCGTCCGCGCCCGGCTGCACTTCCTCGAAGTCCGTGAGGCCATCCGTCGGCGAGATGCCGAGGTCGGTCTCGGAGTGCGCAGTCAGGGGGCTCGTCGGCCATGCCTGAGCCACCGTGTCGGCCTCGAACCAGACGTACGGCCAAGGCGGCTCGCCCCACGACGACTTCAGCTTGGGCAGCGTCGGGTGAAGCTCGTCGCCGTCCGCAAGGCCGTCGCCGTCGAAGTCGGTGTCGTCCCACATCGAGCCCGTCGTGGTGCCCTCGAGAATCATCTCCTCGAGGTTCCACAGGCCGTCGCCGTCCGTATCGTACGGGGTGAACGGAACGGAGCTGAAGTCGCGGGCGTCGAGCGGGTCGGTGCCTCTCGTGATCTCGGAGAAGTCCGTGTAGCCGTCGCCGTCCGTGTCAGGGTCGCCAGGGTTCATCGGCTGGCCCTCCACGAAGTCGCGCCAGTGCCCGCCCTTCTCGATCTTCATCGTCGCTACGTAGTTCCGATAGGCGTACTCGGTGCGATCGTGGAAGTCGTAGTAGCCGGTGATCGGCGTCTGCTGCTCGCGCCAGTCCGAATCCGGGTCGAGAATGTTCGGGTAGCCGTCAGGGATCAGCTCTGAGTCGACCGGGCCCTCGTAGAACTCCCAGCTGACCCACTGGCCGTCGGCATCGTAGTAGTAGCCGGTGATCGTGACGCCGTCCTTGAGGCCGTCGCCGTCCGTGTCAGGATCGAGCGGGTTCGGCGCGGGCGGCCAGACGTTCGGCGCCCACGTCTGCCACCAGTCGATCTCAGTCCCGTCCATGACACCGTCGCCGTCGGTATCGGGATCGAGCGGGTCGGTGCCGTACGTCAGCGCCTCCTCGCCGTCCTCGAGCCCGTCGTCGTCGCTGTCGGGATCATACGGGTAGGTGCCCCAGATGTAGACCTCTTCGCCGTCGCGGAGACCGTCGTCGTCGGTGTCGGGATCGTACGGGTCGGTCTGGTATCCGGCCTCATCGCCGTCCCAGATACCGTCGCCGTCCGCATCGAGGTCGAGAGCGTCCACGCTCGAGTCCGCCCAGGGCCTGCCGTAGCCGGCATCGGTGTTGTAGTCGGCCTGGTCGGTGCCCGTAGCGGTACCCTCGTTGAGACCGTCGCCGTCCGTGTCGGGATCGAAGAAGTCAGTCTTGTACATGAAGACTTCATCGCCCGCAGCGATCGGATCGCCGTCGCTCTGCGCGGCATTCGGGTTCGTGCAGGTGATACGAACCTCGAAGCCGTCCGACAGGCCATCGTTGTCGCTGTCAGCGTTGTAGGCGTCAGTCTCGTCGTAAGTGCCGCCCTCGTACACCCCGTCCCCGTCATCCCCGGAGCTCACGCCGTCACCGTTGAGCTCTTCGTACGCATCATCGAGACCGTCGTTGTCGCTGTCCCAATCGAGCGCGTCGATCAGGCCGTCGCCGTCGGTGTCACGACCGGTGAACGGATCCAGCGGGTCAAACCCGCTGAGCGGGTTCTCGATATTGTCGTTGATGCCGTCGCCGTCAGTGTCGACGTTGTCCGGATCGGTCTTGAACCAGGTCTCTTCCCAGCCGTCGGCCCAGCCGTCGCCGTCCGCGTCCTCAGCGACGAGCGCGTTGGTGAGGTGCGTGTTGACCTCGTAGCCGTCCGAGTACCCGTCGTCGTCGGTGTCGTAGTCGTACGGGTCGGTGTTGACGCGCGCAGCGGTCTCGTCCTCATCGATGAGACCGTCGTTGTCGCTGTCGTAGTCGACGGCGTTGTTCATGCCGTCCCGGTCGGGATCGTTGTACATGATGTAGTCGTCGGCGCTGTCGCCGTACTCGACCGGAGGCTTGGCACCCTGGTTCAGCTCCTCGCCGTCCAGGTAGTCGTCGTCGTCCGAGTCGTCATCGAGGAAGTCCGTACCCCAGATGCGGAACTCGTCGCCGTCGGAGATGCTGTCCTCATCCGTGTCGTAGGTCTGGGCAACAGCTACCGGATCGTAGCCGCCGCCGTGCGGATGCTGGCGGACGAGCGCTACCTCGAGACCGTCGAACAGGCCGTCGTCATCAGTGTCAGCGACCAGCCAGTTCGTCTCGTTCGAGCCGACGCCTTCCCAGACGCCGTCACGATAGACGTCACCGACCTGGACAAGCTCCTCGATGTTGTCGTTGAGCATGTCGTTGTCGCTGTCGATGTCGAGGGCATTCACCAGACCGTCGTTGTCAGCGTCGGTGTCGATGCCCTCGGTCCCCGATCCGGGGACTCCGAGCTCGATGCCGTCCGACAGACCATCGCCGTCGGTGTCCCAGTTGTACGGATCGGTCTCGCCGACATCCACGATGCCGTTCTGATTCGCGTCCTCGTCGGCATCGTCGATCAAGTCACCGTCCCAGTCTGCTCTCTCGTCCGCGATGCTGTTCGTCGCAAACAGACCGTGCTTGATCTCGTAGAAGTCCGGCAGCCCGTCGCCGTCGGTGTCGTAGTAGTACGCACCGGCCGGGAGAGACGTGACCGCCAGCGAGAAAACGACCAGTACAGAAGCGAGCGCAAGCATTGCGCCTCTGTCACTGCGGTTCTCTCTTGCCATCCCACAACCTCCTAGAAATACGTCTCCTCTCCAAGGCCGCTCCGAACGCCCGGAGCGTCCTCGGCGCTTCGCCCTTGCGGCTCCTGACCGCAGGCGAAAAACTGGCGCCACTCCTCTAATGGAGCGGCCGCGCTTCCATTCCTTCAGAGCCCTACCTCCTTACGTTCACCTCCTATCGACGCTGGATGTGCCACCACACAGGTGGCCTCCAGACGTAGGAACCCCCACTGTTTCTCTGCTCCGTATCCCTCACGTATGCCTACCCCTCTCCGGGGTTTGCGGCAATCTAGCACAGCCCTCTGAAATCTGTCAACCATCTTTTTCCCACCACGCAGGCTCTTACGGTAGCTACAAGACAAGAGCCTTTGTCAAGTTACCGCTCTCGCTAATCGGTCGTTCAGGGAAGCGGCGCGGCAGACCCACCGACGCCGCCGAAAGCGCCCCAACCTGGAACTAACCCCGCGGCAGGTGCCTTCTGCCCACCACGCGGCGTTCCGTCAGCGTTCGCAGGCCGATCGTCTCTCCACTGCGGACGTAGACCCTGGTGACCCTCTTTCCGATGCCGCAGATGACCTCGTAGTTTATCGTGCCCACCCGTTCTGCGACCTCGTCCACGGTGATGGCAGAATCCCCCTGATGCCCGAAGAGGACCACCTCATCTCCCACCTCGGCCTCCGGAATGCTCCGGAGGTCCACCAGCGTCACGTCCATCGTCACGCGACCCACGACCGGCGCTCTCCTGCCCCTGATCAACACCTCTCCGCGGTTCGACAGCCTCCAGCTGTAGCCGTGACCGTAGCCCACGGGAACGACCGCCATCCTCATTGGCTCCGGCGTCCTGAAGGTCCGCCCGTAGCTCACGGGGTGGCCGGCCGGCAGTTCGCGGATCTGAGCCACGCGCGACTTGAAGCTCATCACGGGCGAGAGATCGACGTCGGAGTCGCTCCCAGCGGAAGGCGTCAGCCCGTACACCATGATCCCCGGCCGCACCATGTTGAACGGACGCTTGGCCGAACCCGGCACCTCCAGCACGCCCGCGCTGTTGGCCGCGTGTCTCATCTGTATCGAGATGCCTCTCCTGTCCAGCGTCGCCAGAAGCTCCAGGAAGCTCTTCACCTGCTCGCTCGTGAACTCGGGATCCTCATCAGACGACGGGAAGTGCGTGTAGACTCCCTCGAGACACACCTCGGGCAGCTTCGCGAGCGCCGTAACGAAAGGCACCGCCTCACCCAGCAGCACGCCGCCCCTTCCCATCCCCGTGTCGACCTCGACGTGAACGGTGCAGCGCTTCTTCCTGTCGACGCAGGCTCTCGAGAGGGCTCTCCCTATCGCGAGGCTCTGTACGGAGCAGGAAAGATCGTACTCGACGATGGCTCCCGCCTCATCCTCCATCGAAGGGCTCAGGATCAGTATCGGCGCGTCGATGCCCGCCTGGCGCAGCTCGATTCCCTCATAGAGGGTAGCCACGCCGAGGACGTCGACGCCGCTTCGTACGGCCGCCCGCGCCACCTCGACGGCGCCGTGACCGTACGCGTCGGCCTTGACGACCAGGATGATCCCTACGCCTTCACCGATGCGCGATCTCACCGCCCCGATGTTCGCCACCAGAGCATCCAGATCGATCTCTATCCACGTGGAGAACTCCACCGCGCCCCCCCGACGAACGACCTGCGCGCATGCCCGAACCTGAACCAATTAGCACGGGAAGCCACACCTCGCAAGCTCTTTCGGCCGCGAGCCGCCTTCCGTGCGCGCTGTCAAAGAGCGCGGCGCGCCACTACGGGACCCCGGGCACATGCCCGAGAACGCCGAAGTGCCGGGCTCTCGTGAGAGAATGCCCGGCGCGCGCCACTTGCCACGCCTGAAGAGCAAGCCCCGTGCCAGCGGAGATGTTCGCAGTTAACTCTATGTTCCACAAGCAGTTAAGCACGTTTCCCGAGAGGGACTCTGGTACAGGAATGCCCTTGCCGTGGGACCATCTCTTCAGAAACGCACTACCGCAGTTGAAACCGGCTCCTGTCTACTGTATCGTTGCAGAGACCAATGCGTTACTTGATATAGGCGCGTCACCAACTATAGTGGCGTCGCCCGAATGTGGCACCCGGCGACGGCGTGCCGCTCCCTGATTCCCGGAGGGTGCCATTTGAGCACGAAGCAGTCGGCCGCGGCCTTTGCTGAGCTGCTGGAACTGACGGCGCATCTGCGGTCGCCCGAGGGCTGCGCCTGGGACCGGGCGCAGACGGTCGAGACCTTGCGTCCGCACCTGGTGGAGGAATTCCACGAGCTCCTCGAGGCTCTCGACGAGGGCACCGACGAGACGTTCCTTGACGAGCTGGGCGACCTCCTGTTCCTCGTGGTGTTCATGACCCGTATAGCCGAGGAGGAAGGCCGGTTCGACATGGCCGCCGTGCTCTCCGGGATCGACGACAAGCTCCGTCGGAGACACCCGCACGTGTTCGGCTCCGAGACGGCCGCGACCCCCGACGAGGTGCGTACGACGTGGGAGACCTCGAAGCTCAAGGAGCGCTCGCACGCGGACCGCGAGTCGATCCTCGACGGTCTCCCCCGCGAGCTGCCCGCTCTGCTCGCCGCGAGGCGACTCCAGGAGAAGGCGGCGGCGGTCGGGTTCGACTGGGACGACCTCTCCCTCGTCCTCGCCAAGATCGATGAGGAACTGTCCGAGCTGCGTGCGGAGATAGATGCGGGCGACGGCGGTCGCCACCGTGAGGAGCTTGGCGACCTCCTGTTTGCCATCGTCAACGTGGCCCGCTTCCTGTCGGTCGACCCCGAGGCCGCACTGAGGGGAACGAACCTGAAGTTCCGCAGGCGCTTCGCGGCCATCGAGAATGCGTTCCGGGGAAGGGACCTGCGCGAGGTGGGCCTGGAGGAGATGGACAGAGTCTGGGACAGAGTGAAGAAGGAAGAGCCGGAGGGGTGAGCGCCCGCCGCGCGGATCACTCGGCCTCTGGTTCGCGGTCCCACCTGTGGGCGTGGTAGTCCTCGATGATGGAGCGGTGGTCGAAAGCCACCTCTTCGGGAAGTGACCCGGCGAATACGCGCGCCGACAGCGCGTCATCTCCGGCCCTCAGTTCCCCCCTACCTCTCGCAACGAAGACGGTGGTCATGGTGTGCATGCGGCAGTCGCGCTTCGGGTCGGAGTAGACGTGGAACTGCCGAAGACCCGAGAGCGCGAGTCCGGTCTCCTCCATCGCCTCTCGGGCGGCCGCCGACTCGACGGACTCTCCGTAGTCGACGAACCCGCCCGGCAGGGCCCAGCCCCTGGGCGGGTTCCGCCTCTCTACCAGAACGATCCCGCCCTCGAACTCGATGATGACATCCACGGTGGGAACCGGATTGCGGGGGTGCTCTCCGCCGCTCATGGGTCCTCGCATCCGTCCTGGTCCTCGAACCCGTCGAGGTCTTCCTTCTCATTGGGACACATGTCGCGCTCGTCGATGATGCCGTCGCCGTCGTTATCGAGGTCGGGGACTCCGTCGGTGTCCTCGAACCCGTCCAGGTCCTCTGGAAGCAAGGGGGCCTCGTCTACGGCGTCGGGGATCCCGTCGCCGTCGTTGTCCGGATCGGGGCACCCGTCATCGTCCTGGAAGCCGTCCCTGTCCTCGGGAATATCCCTGCATTCGTCGCGGTAGTCCGGGATGCCGTCGCCGTCCGTGTCGGCCGCCGTCACCGGCCACCCGTAGCCTATCGACGCGGAGACCTCCCAGTCCGGGAAAGCGTCGTGCGGATCGAACGTAGTCGTCGCGTCGTTGCCCGAGAGCCCGACCGTGAAGCCGACGGCGGCGGAGACGCCGCCCACATGGATGCGGACACCGGGCGTGACGGAGAGGGGATTCTCCTTGGCGGCTATGGTCTCCTCGTTCCTGGAGAGATCGCTCACGAACTCAGTGAAGAGGTCGACCGTACGTCCGGGAAACTCGACTGCGCCGCGAAGGAGGAGCTCGTCGTTGGAACCTGATGCGTCGGCCGCTGATTCCAGATAGTAGCCGGGGTAGAAGCGCCGGCCGCGCTTCTCGTCGTTGAACGCCCACCCGACGTTGACGTGCACGCGGAGCGGGAACCGGTCCGTCAGGTCGAGCGTCGTCAACGCCAGCACCTGCCAGTCCGCCGCCGATCCTCCCGTGACGAAGTACGAAAAACCGCCCGGAGAGCCGACGACCAGCTCCTGCTCGAGCGGCACGTCGAATCGGCCCTCGAGGGCCACCGACAGACCCGACCACCCAAGCGGCGTGCCGACCTTGGCCGCCAACCGTGGCGCATCCAGAACCTCGCCGCTCACGTCGAACCCGTTTCCGGACCAGGCGGCCCTCCTGAACGGAAGGTCGACGCCCGCCTCTAACCAACTCGAGACGCCGTAGCTGGCGTTCAGGTGGAAGCTGGTGTACCGCCCGGGTCCGTCGACCCCAAGGGCGGACGACAGGTCGTCGGATTCGTAGTAGGTGCCGGCGAGCGATACCGACAGGACACCGCGCGTCTGCGTCTGCGCGGAGCTGACGCGCAGAAGGCCGGTCGTCCCCGCCACCGAACAGGACGGCGCGGGAGCCGCGGTCGCACTGGAGGCCAGCACCGCCACCAGCGCGACCGCGGCGGCCGCGCCGCTGAGCAGCCGACCTGCCGGATGAGGACCGACCCCGCGTGGACAGCTCATTCGCCCTCGTCCCCTCGCCCGCCGCTCCCACCGTCGGAATCGTCCCCGGGACCCTCGCCTTCCTGGTCCGCTGAGGCTGTCTCGTCCTCCGGGCCCGCCGCAGCCTCACCGGCCACGTCGACGTAGTTCATTCTCAGCTGGTAGAGAACGTGTTCGAGGAAACGGCTCTCGTCCCCGTTGAGATTGCCGACCGTCCTCCTTCTGAGCATGTCGAGCATCTCGATGGCGTCTCTCGCGCCCTCGAGGCTCACCTCGACGTCGCCCGATATCGGATTGGCGATCTTCCCCATCTGCTGCATTGCGGCCGCCTCGAAGGTAGCAATGAGGCGAAAGAGGTGACCGTCTATTCCCTTGTTCTTCTCATCGATCTCGGACATGGGAACCTCCACGTCTGCCCGTAGCTGGACGCCCACGCCACCGCAGTCTATGCCCCGCGCGTGCCACGGTCAACTCGAAAGGCCGGGGCCCGCGTATCAGACGCGGGCCCCGCGGGTTTGCTTCATCATGATCTCAGTCGGGGCGTTGGCCCGGACGGGCAAGCCGAACGACCTACTTGAGCAGGATCATCTTGGCGACGTCTCGTGCCGCTCCGCTTTCCAACCTCGCGAAGTAGACCCCGGACGCCACGGCCCGGCCTGACGCATCGGTTCCGTCCCAGACGACCTTGTGCTCGCCGGGCCCGACGCGCCCGTCAACCAGCGTCGCAACTCGTCTACCGGAGATGTCGTAGACGGCGAGCGTCACATCGGTGGGCGAACCCGCCACGACGAACGAGACGGTGGTCGTCGGGTTGAACGGGTTGGGCCTGTTCTGCAAGAGCCGGGTCCCTCCGGTCACGACCTCATCCTCGGGCACGTCGGTCGCGCCCTCGTCGGGCAGTCCATCACCATCGTGGTCGATCGTGATCGTGTACACGTTGTCGATGACGGGCAGTGAAGCCGACGTGTTCGACGGGGCCGAGTCGCCTCCGAGCTGGCCGTCCGGGTCCGGATCCCAGCAGATCGAGCACACGAGCGAGAACTCGGCATTCGGAGTCACCTGACCGACACCCAGCCCGTAGAGGACGTGCCACGGGATGGCCATCTCGCTGCCGCCGTCGACGCCGTAGTTGTGGAAAGAGTCGAAGGCCGAGATGATCGAGTCGGTGAGCGCGGTCGTCGTCGTGGAGGAGTCGATGGAGAAGAAGCTGTCGGAGTCGAAAGCTCCCTGGTGCTGGTAGCAGCCGTACTGGAAATCGGCCGCGAACCCGCTCGCGGTGAACGTGGCGCCACGCTCCCACGAGTCGATCGCCGTCAGGTCGGTCTCACCGTTCGCGGTGCCCGGGTCGACGTCCAGGTAGAGTATCCAGCTGTTCGACGCGACCTGCCCGTTCACTCCAACGTAGAGGAAGTCGGCGTCCCAGTCCACGTACAGACCGTACAGCTCGTTCATGAGCGGATCGGCGGGATGCCACGTCGAGTCGTCGTCGGGGTCGTCGACCACGAGAGTGTAGGGCGCCCACTCCGACGCGTCGAAGTAGCCGTCGATCGTGATCTTGGTGTTCGCGCCGTATATGACCTTCACGTCGTCGGCGCTGCCTATGGCCCGGTTGCCGTTCATCGATACGTCGAAGAAGGAATCGACGTTCATGTTCAGCTCGAGCGTGCCCGGCGTGAGCGCCTCGATGAGCGTGGCCGTGGCAGGCGCCACCTGGATACGGATGAGAGATGCGTCGGCGGTGTTCAGAACGGCCGCCCCGCCGCTTAGTGTCACCTCGGGAGTCCCGTCGTTATCCTCGTCGATGCCGACTCCCGTCAGGTCGACGTTGTCGTACTGGACGACCTCGTTGAACGTGATGTCGAGACGGTCGGCGCTGGGATAGTACTGCGCATGCGTCGCCACCGGTCTGAGCGTGTCGGCCAGAGCCGCCGACAGCGTCTCGAGTTCTGCGATCTCATCGGACACCGGCGCGCTCGTCGACCCGGCGTAGAGGTAGAACTCGAACTGCCCCGTCCCCTTGAGTTCGTCTATCTCGAGGAGGGTGGCGGTCTGCGCGGCGTTGTGAGACGCGCCTCCCTGACCCACTACGATGGCGGCCGTCGCGGCGCTCGACGCGTTCCTCTGCCCGAAGTAGCTCCCGCTCCCCGGGTCCCACACGCGGTAGAGCTCGGTGTCCCAGACCAGGTCGACGAGGTCCGGGGTCCAACCGTTCTTCACGTAGACCTGCTCACCTCCGGCGTCGTATATCACGTCGAGGTACGGATCGCCGAGAGACAGCTTCACGCGCTTCTCTACAACGCCGTCGCCGTGCGTCAGCTTCAGCTCGACGGTGGAACCGGTACCCTGGACGACGGTCATGTCGTAGAGATCGTGCTCGCGGTCGATGCCTCCGACGCTCACGTCGGAGAGCGCGGCCACGTGGTTGGTCTCGTTCCAGTCGCCCGACGTGTCGGCCCAGTAGACGTTGTCGTTGCCGACGACCGAGTAGCCGTAACCTGAGCCCTTCGCGAAGATCCAGTTGGCCTTGCCGCCGATCGACTCGAAGACGGCCATGACGCGGTCGTTGTAGATGACCGCTTCGTCACTTCCGTCCTCGTCGAAGTCGGCCAGGTACGCGCCGGTCGGGTTCGTCCCGTACGAGCCCCAGCCCTCGGCCCACCGTGCCGCCTCCGAGTACGGGTTCGCGTTCTTGATGTGGTTCGAGTAGCGGTTCTCCCAGTCGGCTATCTGTCCGCCGTCCTGCCATCCCGTCTCGTGAAGCATCGACATCATGACGTACCATGCGGCCTCTGAGAGCGCGTTGTCAGGACCGGTGACGATCTTGTTGCGCGCGTTCTGCCAGATGCCCTCGTAGCCCCACTTCGGCGAATGCGCGTCGAGGTTGGCGTCCCCGGTGTAGCCCGCCCAGTCGCAGTACCACTGGTTGCAGCTTCCACCGTACCCGTACCACTCGCCAAGGAGCCCGTAGGTACCGTTCTGGAGCGTCATCGCGTACGACGGGAAGCTCGTGATGATGTCGTCTACCTTCCAGACGCTGATCGAGCCCGAGTTCAGGCTGCACTGCTGGAGCACGTAGATGTAGTTCTCAAGCGCGTTCGGATGCGAGACGTCGAAACCCGCGACCTCGGCCGCCACCTCCCAGTCGTTCCCGTAGAGGATGATCTCGTCGGACGTCGAGTTCCAGATCGTGTTCATGGCGGCGCCGGCGTCGTAGTTCATCTGCCCCACGAAGTCGTTGTCGATCGGGAGGATCTTGATGCCGTTGTAGCTGTAGACGTGATGGTCGTCGAAGACGTTGTTCATATAGCCGCAGTGCACATAGTCGTCGAGGATGACCGCATCGACGCCGTTGTCGAGAAAGTCGTCGCCGATGTAGTCGTTGACACAGCAGGAGGCGTCGATGCCGTTGCCGTCGTTGTCGGGGTTCTCGACCCACACGCGCTCAGGCACCCAGGCGACGGTCGGCCACTGGCCGTAACGATAGTTGACCATCTGCCTCTCCGTGTAGACGGACCAGCTGTTCATGTCGTCGTACACGAAAGGCATTATGTGCTGGGCGTACGCCGACGTCACCATGTTGGCCCAGCCCTCGTTCACGCCGTTCACGAGCGAGTCGTTGAAGGCAGGATCGTGCCACTCGGCGGCGGTCATCAGCGTGCCGGCCATGTGGAAGTTGCCGGGCAGGTTGTAATAGTCGTGTGCGTCGAGGATCTCGTCGAAGCCGTCGTCCGGATTGTCCGTCGCGCCGGCGTACGAGGCGTTCTCGCCCTTGACTCCCCAGAAGACCGTCGTGTACGTGAGACCCTGGTTGCCGTGCTGCACGAACGCGACGTTGTGGTCACCGCGTTTCGGCTCGTTGGTGGCCTGAAGTTCGTCTCGCACCTCGCCGTCGACGACCGAGACGACGCAGTAGCGAAGCGGCGTCGACTCGTCGGCCGCGACCGCCGGTGCGATCTCGTCGTAGGTCGACCGCGCGGCGCCGGCCGCCGCGCAGACGGCCGCCTTGAAGTCCTCCGGGAGGTTCACCGCCAGCTCTATCGAGCGGGTCTCGCGCTCGACGGCCGAGCCGCGAAGCAGCCCCCGCTCCCCGTTGTCCGAACCCGGCCTGTAGACGTTGGCCGAGTACGAGCCGCGCCCGCCCGACTCGAGAGCCACGGCCAGATCCCACATGATCGGAACACGGTGATCGACGCCCGGAACCGCCATCGTCCCGCCGTCAGTGTAGTCGACGAGCACGTACACACGTGCGCCCTCGGGCATGAACGGGTCACCACCCAGCCCGTAGGTCGCGATCCAGAACACGAGCCTGTCGGGCTCCTGGTCGGCGTAGAAGGTGAGAAGGTCCCCGACGTTGGCATCGGGCGCGGTGTCGTCGTAGACGGGGTCGACCTCCTTGAGGTTCACGCGTTGGTAGTCGCGCAGGTAGCCGTCTGCCTCGATGCCCATCGTCGGCGCGGCCGAGGCCGTCGCCGCCGCCGCGAGCAGCGCCGCGGCGACCGGGGCAAGCAACCGTCTTGAGGCGTGTGCGCAGAACATGGTCATCCCTCCACCCGGCCTCGCCGGTGCTCAGAGATAGGGTCATGCAGTCTATTGAGCTATTATAGCACAGTTCGAACGAGTGGTCAATGAACGTGCCTCAAGCGACCAGAGGGATGGAGGTCACCCGTCACCACGTCAGAGGTCGGCCCTTCGTTTCCCTCAAGAGGTGTCGCGACGTCCCGCGCCCTCTTGCCGCGAGCCCACGTCATTGATCGAGCACGCGCAGCTTCCCATAGCGCACCATGATGCGCTTCTCCACACCGTCGTCGAAGCGGATGCTGACGACGGCGTCGAATCCGCTCCCCGACACGTCAAGCACCACGCCCTCGCCCAGCGACGGATGCGCGACTCGAGTCCCGGGACCAAACCCTCTCTGCTCCTGCGACATGTTCTCGTAGTCGGGGAAGACGTCGGCTTCCGACCGTCTGCCCGGTGGTCGGACGCCCCGCGGTCGGACGCCCTGGCGGCCCGACCACGACACCGGAGCGAAGGCCGACTCCTCGGTCACATGCCCGGGCCCGATCTCGTCCAGGAAGCGGGACGGCGCGCGAGTGTCCATCAGACCTCCGCGCCTCCGCACCGCCGCCGAGAACATGTACAGCTCATCCATCGCCCTCGTCATCCCGACGTAGAGGAGCCTCCGCTCCTCCTCAAGCTCCTCGTCGTCGCCGAACGAGGACTCGTGCGGAAGGAGCCCGTCCTCGAGCCCCGGGATCATGACGACCGTGAACTCGAGCCCCTTGGCATTGTGGAGCGTCATGAGCGAGACGGCGTTGGCGCGGTCCTCCCAGCTGTCGATGTTGGCGACGAGCGACACCTGTGAGAGGAACGCGCCCAGGCTGGGGTCGTCGCTCATCTCAGCGAACTCCGTGGCGGCCGACATCAGCTCCTCCACGTTCGCGACCTTGTCGACCGTCTCCTCGTTCTTGCGGCCGCCTAGCCACTCGGTGTAGCCGGAGCCGTCGAGCACCTCACGCATTACCGCGTCGACGGGTCCGCTCTCGGCCGACTTCCTCGCGCGCGTCAGGAGACCGGCAAGGCCCTGGAGCGCATCTCGCGCCGCGGGCGAGACACCGTCGGCCGGCGAAGGATCGGCCACGGCGTCGAGCAGCGTCACGCCGGCAGACGCCGCGTGCTCCTCGAGCCGCGCGAGCGTCTTCTCCCCTATCCTTCTGGGTGGGACGTTGATGATCCGCTTCAGACTCACCGAATCGGCCGGGTTATCGACGACCCTCAGATACGCGAGCACGTCCTTGACCTCAGCCCGCTCGTAGAACCTCACGCCTCCCACGATGTCGTACGGTATGCCCGCCCGGCGCAGGGAGTCCTCGATGACCCTGGACTGCGCGTGGGTCCTGTAGAGCACGGCGAAGTCGTGGTATGAGAGACCTTGCTCGGACACGCGCTCGAGCACCCTGTCCCGGATCAGGTCGGCCTCCCGGTACTCGCTCGGCGCGCGCGTGAGATGAGGGAGGAGCCCCTCGGGCCTCTCGGTCCAGAGCTTCTTCTCCTTCCTGCGCACGTTGCAGCTGACCACGTCGTGTGCCGCCGCCAGGATGTTCCTGGTCGACCGGTAGTTCTGTTCCAGCCTGAGGACCACTGAGTCGGGGTGGTCGCGCTCGAAGTCGAGGATGTTGGAGATGTCGGCCCCGCGCCAGCCGTAGATCGACTGGTCGTCGTCCCCGACCACGCACAGATTGCGCCAGCCGGACGAGAGCAGGTTCACGAGCTGGTACTGGGCGTGGCTGGTGTCCTGGTACTCGTCGACCAGAACATGCTCGAAGCGGTCGGCGTAGGCGGAGAGCACAGGGGGGTTGCGCCGGAGCAGCTCGACGGCGCGCATGATGAGGTCGTCGAAGTCGAACGCGTTGTTGTCGACAAGACCCTTCTCGTACTCGCGGTAGACCTTCGCCACGCACTCCTCGAAGTAGCCACCGCCCTCGGCCGCGTACGCGTCAGCGCCGAGCAGAAGGTCCTTGGCGTGCGATATCGCAGTGAGGATGCTCCTGGGAGCGAACGACGACTCGGTCACGTTCGCCGTCTTCATGCAGCCCTTGATGAGGGCGATCTGGTCGGTCTCGTCGTAGATCGAGAAGGACGGCGACCACCAGCCCCATCTCGATTCGAGCCGCAACATGCGGGCGCACGTGGAGTGGAATGTGCCTATCCAGATCTGCCCGGCCGACGCGCCGACGAGGTCCGACACGCGGCGCTTCATCTCGCCCGCGGCCTTGTTCGTGAACGTCACGGCGAGGATCCGACGGGGGTTCACGCCACGCGCGGACACGAGATACGCGATGCGGTACGTGAGGACGCGGGTCTTCCCGCTCCCGGCGCCGGCCAGCACGAGCAGCGGCCCGCTCTCATGGCGGACCGCTCTCTGCTGAACCGAGTTGAGGTCCTTGAGCATGTCGGCTGTCAGCGTGCCCCCCCTCGCGCACCTCGGATCAGAACTCCGCGCCGAGCGCGAAGTGAGTGACCGCGCCTCCCGTCGTGTGGAAGTCGGTCCTCCACGCGCGGTCGACCCTGATGACGAAGAATGCGAGCTGCATGCGCACTCCGACGCCGAACCCCGCCTTGATGTCCTGCAGGTGCGCTCCGCCTTCTCTGACGACGCCCCTGAAGTCGTCGTCCCAAGCCGCGCCCGCGTCCAGGAACATGACGCCGCGCAGGCCGTAAAGCGAGAACGGTAGTGGCGAGGCGATCTGGAGATAATCTATGAACGGGTACCTGAACTCGAGACTGACCAGGCCGAGATTGCGCCCTCTGAATTCGAAGTCGTCGTATCCGCGTATCGTGTTGATCCCACCCACGAAGAAGTTCTGAGCATTCCTCTCGCTCGAACGGGCCGCTACGAGCTTGATCGCAAACGTATGCCTCTTACCCAGCCTCAGGTAGCGCCTCACGTCGGCTATTCCTGTCAGATACTCGAAGTCGCCCGAAGGCTCCCAGGCCTTGGACACGGCAAGCGAGGACCTTCCTCCGCTTATCGGACCGACGCTCCCCCAGAGCGTGGTGTCGTTCACGAGACGCACGCTGGGGACAACGAGCGACAGACCGACCTTCTCGTCGGTGAGCTGGACCTCGCCGTACTCGTTTTCCTGTGCATACTGCCGGTCGACGGACAGCGCCGAGACGTCAAGCTCGACTCGCGTGAAGCTGCTGAACGGATAGGCCATCCCGGCGGACAGCCCGTAGCTGCGCTCCGTGAAGTATCGCTTCTCCCCAAGGTCCTCTCCCAGCCGCGTGCGGTCCGAGTAGTAGTAGTCCTTGAAGTTGTAGACACCGACCGAGTAGTTAGCGCGTCTCGCGAGGTGCTCGTAGAGAATGTAGAAGTTGCTCGACTCTATGCTCGAGAAGAAGTCGGTCGCGATGTAGAACCGGTGGTTGCCAAGGATGTCGCTCACCGCGATCTGCGCGGCGCCCGACAGGCCGTACCCCGACGTGTAGCCGACTCCGCCGCTGATCCAGTCAGGCGAGAACTTCGGACGGTAGCGCTCGATGGTCCCGGGGACGCGCTCGTCATCCTCATCGTGCAGCGTCGGCGCGACGGCTTCTCCCTCGGCGGTCCTGAATGCGTCACGGACCTTGCTGATCGTCTCGCTCTCCTCGCGGGGAGGCGGCGTCTGGCGCTCCGCTCCGGGCCCGAGCGGTCCTATCCCGAGACTGTCCGGTGCGCCGCCGTGCTCCATCGCCACGTCCTCGCCCTCCCCGAAGACCTCCTTCGCGTCGGGCAGCCGCACCGCGGCCGGCTCCACGTGCGTCCTCTCGGAGCCAGGCTCGGGCGACTTATCGAAGCTCGAAAACCAGCCGTTCCTGTCCACGACGTCGGCGAACGCCTCGACGGGATTCTTCACCATCGCCACGTCCCATCCGGCCCCTCCGTAGCAGGAGAACGTCAGACGGTCGCCGTCGCGCGACCAACTCGGCGCCTCGGCGCCTCCGATGAGGAACGTCGCGCGCGCCGACTGGCCGTTCTCGAGGTCGGCGAAGTAGAGGTCGGGAGAGCCTCCGCGGTCCGACGAGTAGATGAGCATCGTGCCATCCGGCGACCACGTGGGCGAGCCCTCGTTGCCGTGCGTTGCGACGACCGGTTCGACCTCTCTGGTCTCCACGTCGACCGTGTAGATGTCGTACGTTCTGCGGAAGCCCACTTCCTTCGTCGAGTCGCGGTCGGAGGAGAACGCCACGAGCCGTCCGTCCGGCGACCACTCGGGGTCCCGCTCATCGAAGAAGTCGTCGGTCAGACGCTCGAGCGTGTCTCCCTCGATGTCGGTCATGTAGAGGTCTGAAGCGCCGTACCTCACTCCGACGAACACGACGTGCTCACCGTCCGGCGACCAGGTAGGCGTGAACATGCCGTCGAGCGGGAAACGCAGGGTCTTCTCGACCCGTCCCGTCTCAGCATTGATGATGTAGATGGCGTCGGAGCTGCCCGCCGTGGCCACGAAGCAGATCCGGCTGCCGTCGGGCGACCAGGCGAAGCCGGTTCGTAGGAGATGCATCGTCTCGAACTCGTCCGACCTCTCGCCGCTCACCAGCTTCCTGAGCCTCTGGCCGTCGAGCGCGGAGACCAGATAGACGTCGGCGTATCCACTCCTGTCGGAAACGAACACTATCCTGCCGCCGTCGGGTGAGATCTCCGGGCCGAGGTTGAAGTACGAGCCGTCCTTGCCGTGATCGGTCAGCAGTTTGGCGACGTCCTCTCCCCTCATCCTGTCCGCGACCTCGGGCCAGTATCTGGCCTTGAGCCACTTGTCGACCTCGTCGGACAGCTCGGGCGTTGAGAGCCCGATCGACTCGCGGAGCGCGCGGTCGAGGTTGTGGCTCTTGGCGACACCCCTCACTATCTCCGCCACCTTCGGCTCACCATAGCGTTCGGCGATGAAGTTGATGACGGCCTGGCCCTCCTTGTACACAAGATAGCCGCCGGTTAGATACTCGAGTGGGACGATCATGTCCGAGATAGTGAGGTCGCGCATGATCATCTCGGCCTCCGTGTCCCAACCCTGGGACACGTACTCCGCCAGCCCCTCCGTGAACCAGAGCGGAACCGGATTCGTGTACGCCCGCCTCACGACCGACTCGACGAGACCGCCGTACACGATGTCGAACATGAAGACGTGCGTCAGCTCGTGGTAGAGGACGTGCCTGAAGTCCTCGTACGACCCCGTGAACGGGACGACGACGCGGTTCTTGAAGAGCTCGGTGAACCCGCCGACGCCCTCCCCTAAGTGGCTGTCCGTGACGTTGGTCTGCCTGAAGTCGTTGTGTGACGCGTAGACAATGACCGGGATGACCGTGCTCAGACGGTGACCCAGGACTCGTTCGAAGTCCGCGTTGGCCTGCTCGACAATGATGCCCGCGGCGTCCGCGAGGTCCTCCGAACCCTCGTAGAAGTAGATGTCGAAGTGCTCGGTGTGTGCGATCTTCCAGTCGAAGGAACGGTACTGCACCTTGTTGCGCCCGAACTGCTCCGCGCTCGCATCGCCCGCGCCGGGAGGCGCCAGGAGGACGACCGTGAGAGCTGCGGCCGCTGCAGCCAGAATGCGTATCTTCTTCATGTTCAACATACTAGGCCTGCCCATAGCACGTGTCAACATGAGCCGCGACCGGAGGCCGGCGGCGTGCGTCACGGAGTCGGGATCAAGGGGGGGTACACGATCGGACGAGCGTGAGCTCGTCTTGTTCACGGATGCGTCGTCATCTCAGCATGAACACGTCGCGCGCCAGAAGGAAGACGGCCAGGCCCACGAAGAAGATGAGCCCTACCTGCTGCCACACGAGCAGCTGTCTCTCCGTCAATCCACGCCGTCGCACGCGCTCGATGGCCAGGAGAAGCAGATGCCCTCCATCGAGGATGGGGAGCGGCAGCAGGTTGATGACCGAGAGGTTCAGACTGAGGTACGCCATGAAGGCGAAGAAGTAGCTGAGGCCCCAACGCGCGCTATCGCTGGCCATCTGCACGACGCGGATCGGTCCGCCGACCATGTTCATCGACATCCGCCCCGTGACGATCATCGCGAAGAGACTCACGACCTGATACGCGGTCGAGACCGAGACCTGCGCGGCCGATGCGACGGCCTCGCCGAAACCGACGCGCTTCATCATGAGCGGCACCGTCGTTCCGATCGTTCCGACAGTGACGACGTCCGTCATGTCGACCGCCTCCTGCGTTTCGTCGGCCACGAGCGTCGCGTGCATCTCGCGCCCGCCGCGCTCCCACGTGATCGCAAGCTCCTTGTTTGCGCTGTCGGAGACGATCTGCGACAGCTCGTACCAGGTGCGAACCGGCTGGCCGTTGATGGAGGTCACCCGGTCACCCCTGCGGAGACCGGCGCGGTCCGCGGGGCTCCCTCGCATGACATCGCCGATCAGAGGCGCGATGTAGGCCGCGACGCCTATCGCCACGGCACCGGTCTGTGAGTCCGGGGCGGCCTTGACCGTCAGGGTCACGGGCTCTGCCACTCCCGGGCGCTCAACCCTGAGCGTGATGCCGTCGGACAGGTCGGCCGACTGGATGCTCGAGCGCAGCTCGTCCCACGTCTCCACCGGAGCGCCGTCGACCGACACCACACGGTCCAGGACGTCCACACCGGCCGCAGCAGCGGGCGTTCCCTCCTCCACGAGCCCCACGACCGGCTCATCGCCGAACGTCGGGACGCCGCCGATCCAGACGATGCCCACGTATACGAGAAACGCCCAGAGAACGTTCGCTATCGGCCCGGCCGCGATGATGAACGCACGCACGCCGGCTGGCTTGCCGGGAAACGTGTTCGCCGGGTAGCTCTCGCCCGTCGGATGCTCCGAGATGTCGGTCCCCGCCATCTTGACGTACCCGCCGAGCGGTATGGCGGAGAGCGCGTAC
>CAZLTC010000028.1:0-31388 GCA_964562405.1 uncultured bacterium
GCTTCTCGAGCATCCCCCTCAAGGCGGTGCGCTGCCCCTTCTGCACTTCGGAACTCGCCGCGGGCAAGTAGTGCAGCGGCGCCATTGAACCGCCGGCGAGGAGCGGCGCCTCCCGGAGAACGGCCGACTGACGGGTACTCATCCGGTTTCTTCCCAACGGCAGGGAGATCCAGCGGATGAGGCCTTCCCACCGCCTCGCGCGGATGTGCGAGCCTATTGACAGCTCGCCTCGGCGGCCCTATATTTCGAGTCTACCTATGGACACGCGAACCAGACCAGAAGCCTTCTCCCCTTCCGCGATCCTGGCGCAGTTCAGACGACTGCCCGAGACCGCGCGTTTCTATTCGATCCTGTCCATTCTTGTGGCACTCCTGGTCGTAGCGTCAGGGTTCGTGGTCGACCACTCCGTCAAGGGATCGAACGTGGACCTGAACCCGCGTTCCCCGATGCTGACCATGCTCTCCCCGTGGGGAAAGGTCCTAAGCGGCACCGGTAGCGCGTATCTGAAGCCGAGCTTCGAGGTGCTCGGCGTGGTAACGCCGGTGCCTGGCGACGCGGCCAGCTTCGACTACATCGCGTCCGCGGGCGAGGGCATAGAGGCAATAGCCGCGGGCAAGGGCATCGACATGGACCTCCTGGCCAGCGCGAACAACGCCAGCTACGTGCGCGTTCCGCGCCGTCAGACCGAGGTACGCCTCCCCCTCCTTTACACGCGCGACAGGGCCTGGGACAGGTCGCTCGAGTTCCTCTATCCGATATCCAAGGACGCTCCGATCGGCGGCAACGCGGGAGCCGACAAGGGCGCCCCGATCATCACGCGCCACCCGGTAGCCCGCGGCGAATGCCTGTGGAACATCGCCAAGAAGTACCACGTCAGTATCGAGACGATCGTGGCGATGAACGACCTCCCGAGCGCTCGCTATCTGAGGCCGGGACAGATACTGGAGATCCCTGACACGGACGGCACCTACGTGACAGTCCGCAAGGGCGACACGATCGACGGCGTCTGCAAGAAGTACGCAGTGGCGATGACCGATCTCGTCAATGCCAACCCCGGCGTAGACATCGACAGACTCATGGTCGGCCTTCGGCTCTTCGTGCCGGGCTCCGGGGCACTCGAGCAGCTCTTCCGATTCGCGTGGCCGGTGAACGGCCGCATCTCCAGTCGCTACGGCTACCGCATCCATCCGATTTACGGGCGCAGGATGATGCACACCGGGCTCGACATCGCGGCCCGGAGCGGAACGCCCATCCGCGCCGCGCTGGGCGGGCGGGTCAAGTTCGTCGGCTGGAAGGGAGGGTACGGGCGCGCCGTGATACTCGAGCACCCGAACGGCTACGAGACGCTCTACGGCCACTGCTCGAAGATCACCTGCAGCGTCGGTCAGACCGTCAAGCGCGGCGACCAGATCGCCAAGGTGGGCACGACGGGAGTGAGCAACGGTCCGCACGTCCACTTCGAGGTGAAGAAGAACGGAAAGAGAATGAACCCCGAGAAGGTCCTCTACTAGAAGGCCTGGAGCCGCGGGATCGCCCGCTCCGCCGGTCCGTGCCGGTCGCATCCCCGCCCTGCCCGCCGCTACAGCCCCAGGTCCTCCGAGATCCCCTGCATGGCCTCGAGCGCAACGCCCAGGAACTCCTCGAGAGAGAGGCCGAGCTCTCCGCACGCGGCTATCTGCTCCCTGTTCGCGCCGGCGGCAAAACGCTTCTCCCCGAAACGCCTCATCACGAAGTCCACGTCCAGTTCGGACAGCCTCTTCGACGGGTGCATCAGAGCTGCGGCCACGATGAGGCCGGTCACGGGGTCGCTCGCGTAGAGCGCGCGGTCCATGGCGGTCTCCCTCGCAACCTTGTCGTTGTGGGCCTTCACGGCGTGAATGATCTCTTCGGGGAAGCCGGCGTCCGCTAGCATCGCGGCCGACACGAGACCATGCCGCTCAGGGTCTTCGTACGTCTCGTCGTAGTCGAGGTCGTGCACGAGTCCGGCTGCGGCCCACGACTCCTGTTCCTCCCCCAGCTTCCTCGCCAGCGCCGCCATGACGGCCTCCGTCGCCAGCATGTGCTTGAGCAGGTTGGCGTTGCTGCAGTTCTGCTTGACCAGTTCCAGGCATTCCGGTCGGTCCATCGATTCTCCTCCTCTAACCGACGTCAATGAAGGTCCCGCGACCGTGAAACCTCGTCTTCAGGGCCTCCCGCAGGAGCCGCCCCTCGACCGTCGCGAGCTGCGGATCTCCCTCCAGGAAGCCGAACGCATCCTCCCGGGCTCTCACGAGCAGCCTCGAGTCGTGCCCAAGATCGGCGACCGAGAACCGCGGCAGGCCGTGCTGGCGCACCCCGAGGAACTCGCCGGGCCCGCGCAGTTCCAGGTCCTTCTCCGCGATCTCGAAACCGTCAGACGTGTCCGCCAGGACCTGTATCCTCTCGCGCGCCTCGTCGGACGCCCCCGCACCCACCATGAGCACGCAGTATGAGCGGTGATGCCCGCGCCCGACCCTGCCCCTCAACTGATGGAGCTGCGCCAGACCGAAGCGCTCGGCATGCTCGACGACCATGACCGTGGCGTTCGGGACATCGACCCCAACCTCGACGACCGTCGTTGAGACCAGGAGGTCGACGTCGCCTCTCTGAAACCGTTCCATCACCTCGTCCTTCTCCTCAGGGCTCATCCTCCCGTGGACGAGTCCGAGCGAGAACTCGGGGAAGATCCTGGTCCTGAGCTTCTCGTACATCTCCGTGGCAGCCGCCAGCTCGACCTTCTCCGAGTCCTCGACCAGCGGATAGACGATGAAGACCTGCTTGCCCTCGGACATCTCGTTCCTCAGGAAGTGGTAGAGCCGCACGCGGCCGGCCTCGTCCCTCACCGCCGTCCTCACGGGCATCCTGCCGGGCGGAAGCTCGTCCAGAACTGAGACGTCCAGGTCCCCATAGACGGTCAGTGCGAGCGTTCTCGGTATGGGCGTCGCGGTCATCACCAGAACGTCGGGAGCACCTCCCTTGTCCCGAAGAGCCGCGCGCTGCTCCACTCCGAACCGGTGCTGCTCGTCGACCACCACTAGACCGAGTTTCGCGAACTCGGTGTCGCTCTGGATAAGAGCGTGCGTTCCCACGGCGACGTCGGCCGCTCCTGTGCGGATGGCCTCGTGCGACTCGTCGCGCTGTGCCGCCTTCATGCCGCCGCGAAGAAGCACAACCCTGTCCCCCAGCGGGACGAGCAGTCGCTCCAGGCTCCGCACGTGCTGCTCGGCCAGGATCTCCGTGGGCGCCATGATGGCCGCCTGGTAGCCGTTCGCGACCGCCTGATGCATCACGGCGGCGGCCACGACGGTCTTGCCCGAACCGACGTCTCCCTGCAGTAGCCTGTTCATCGGGCGACCGCGCTCCATGTCCGCGCGAATCTCGGCGATCGTCCGCTCCTGGGCCGGCGTGAGGCTGAACGGGAGCGATCCCAGAAAGCGCTCGTGCGCCGCAGCGCTCCACACGAAGCTGACGGCGCGCTCCTCTTCCGCCGCACGCAGCCTGCGAAGGCCGACGATGATCTGGAACAGGAAGAACTCCTCGTATGCGAGCCTCGCGCGCGCCGCGGCGGCCTGTTCGAGCGACCTGGGGAAGTGCACGTCGCCCATGGCTTCACGCAGGCCCGGAAGCGAGCGCTTCGCACAAACGGCCGCGGGCAGCGGATCGACGAGATCGTCGAGGAACCGGTCCAGCGCCGTCTTAACGAAGCGCCTGATACGGCGGCCCGAGAGAGCGCCTACCTGCGAGTACTCGGGGACTATCCTGCCGGCGTGGACGAGTTCGGTGGCCTCGCTGTCGGACAGCACTTCGAACGACGGGTTGACGAACTCGATCCTGCGCGAGTGGCGGTCGAACCGGACCTCACCGCTCACCACTGCGCGGACACCCTTGCTCAGGATGTTGCGAAGGTACGGTTGGTTGAACCAGCGAGCAAAGACCGCACCCGACTCGTCCTCAAGAGCCGCGGCGAAGACCTGTCTACGCCCGCGCCGCGAGAGATCAGCAGAGACGACCCTGGCGACGACGGTCACGCGGTCACCGGCCTTGAGGTCGTCGACCCTGGCTATGCGGGACCAGTCCGTATACCTGCGAGGGACGTAGTAGAGGAGATCCTCAATGGTCTCGACGCCGGCCTTGGCCAGAAGCTCTGCGAACTTCGGCCCCACGCCTTTCAGGTATCGGACCTCTGACTGGAGCGTCGTATCGGAAGCGATCGTCTCAAGCCCTCCGGGTCGCCTGGGCGGGCCCCGATGGCCCACCCAGCGGATTCTAGAGCAGCCCGTCTCCGGGGTCAACGGGGCCTCGCCCCAGCCCCGGCGCTCTTGGGCCGAGGCCTCTCGACCCCGGCCCAAGGGGCTTGCCGGGCCCCCCAAAACCACTTGCGCCCGACCGCTCGCTGTGGTAGTTTTCGCTATTGTCTCTTGACCACACGGAGGAACAACATGTCCAGGAAATGCGATATCTGCGGGAAGCACCCGCACGTGGGCCACAACGTGAGCCACGCACACAACGTTACGAAGCGCCGCTGGCTGCCCAACCTGCAGCGCGTGCGCGTCGTGGTGGACGGGACGCCCAAGAAGATCATGGTATGCGCCCGCTGCATCAGGGCCGGCGCCGTCGACAAGTACAAGAAGGCGGCCTGACCGGGGCGACCACCCGGATCGGAGACGCAGCAAGAGAGGGCCTCTCATATGAGGGGCCCTCTCTTTAAAGTAGTGCTCTCCAGGCATTGCTCTTTCGGGTAGTGCTCTCTTCGGCCCGACGGCGCCTCTGCGGTGAGCGCGGCACTCCGGACTCACCTCAGTGTGTCAAACGGCCTTGGTCATCACCACCGTGGTGCCGTCGCTCATGTCGAAGTCCACCGTGTCCATCACCTCACGCATGATGTAGATGCCGCGCCCGGAGCACTCCATCTGGCGATCCTCGCTGGTCGGGTCCCACACGCAGGCAAGGTCGAATCCCTTGCCCTCGTCGTGCACGGTGACCTTGACGACCCCGGGCTTGCAGTCGAACTTGAGCCTGACGAACTTGTCCTCCGCGAACCGGTTCCCATGGACGATGGCGTTGGTCACCGCCTCTATGACGGCGATCGCGACCATCATCGTCTGGTCCTTGCTCAATCCGGCTGTCTTAGCGCACTCGAGGGTAAGTCCGTCAACCTTCTCGAGTTCGGTCAGCACGCTGGGAAGGACCAGCTTCCCGTTGCAGTTACATGGCTCGGACATGCGAGTAGGAGTATCTCCGTTTACTTGAAGGCCTCTATCGCGTCCTGCTCCGTCGGGTGCGTGTCGAAGATCGTCAGAAGCTTCGTGATCATGAACAGGCTCTGGATGCGGTCGGACACGTGGCACAGCTTGAGCGAGCCCTCGCTTCTCTGAACGCTCGTGTAGACCGACATGAGCGCGCCCAGGCCCGTCGAATTGATCCACGGAACGCCGTGCAGGTTGATCACGAACTTCTTCACACCCTCGTCGATGAGGCGCTTGATCTCGCTCCTCAGGTTCTCGCTCTCCGGACCGCCCATCAGCTTGCCGGAAACATGAACGACAGCCACATCCCCCTGCATCTCCGTCTTGACCTTCACTGCACACCTCCGCGCTCGGGGTAGTTCTCGCACCGGGCCTGCCCTGGTGCCGCGGGCCGATGCCTTGATGGCAGCGGCGTCTCAGAACACGAAGGATAGCATATGTGCCCAGCCGGTCAAGCGGGAGTTTCCGGACCCTGCCGGACCCCTGCGCTGTCTCACTGGACGTCCCCGTGCTTCCTGGATTGTCAGGCCCATAGGAGCCGAATCGCCCTCAACTGGCGCGAATTATGCAAAAAGACCGACAGAATGGCTCAATCGGGGTGCCGAGCGGACTGAATCCAGACAATCGCAGGTGCGCCCGCCGGGAGAGAACCGCCTGGCGTAAGCGGACGATGCGGCAGCGGAGCCTGATATGCGTATAGGTCAGACGATCGTTCTGGTCGTGGTGGTGGCAGGACTGGTGACATGGGCCGCCATCCCACTGCTCGCGTTCCTGAACCCGAGCGACATTGCCTCGATGAACGTCTCAATACCGGCCGGCGTCCTGAACGAATTCCTGGCGCGGCTGGCGATATTCGTATCTTTCTGCGCCGGCGTGGTGCTCATCACGCACGCGTTCCGCAGACTCCGCTGGTCGGAGAACAGAACCAGACAGCTCGACAATCTCCTGGGAACGGCAAGGGACGTCGTCCCGTTCCGCAACGACCAGAACGACCGCCACGCTCTTCTCAAGGAGGCGTGCGGACGGCTCAAGCAATCGCGCGGGTACGAGAGCGTCTGGATGACCTGCACCGGGGACACGGGTGCCGCGATCTTGGCGGTGCAGGCCGGGTGCTCCGGGCCCTTCGCTCCATTGAGCGAGGACATGAAGAACGGCGTGTGGCCCGCCTGTGCCGAGAAGGCCTTGGCCAAGAGCGGACCCGTCATCATGAGAGACACGGTGGCCCAGTGTGTCGGCTGCCACCTTCACGACAAGCGATACGGACGGGCCGCCCTGGCCATGAGGATGGAGACCGAGGGCCGGGTCCATGGGGTCCTGTGCGTCAAGAGCACGTATGCGGTCCTGAGCTCTGCTGAGGAACAGGGAGTGATCGGCCGCGTCGCCCGGGACCTGGGGTACGCGCTCAGCGCCATAGAGATGCGCAAGCAGCACGGCGAGACGGCAGAGGAGCTTCAGTGGAGGTCGGCGCTCGCGGCCGCCGCGACCGAGTGCGCGCGCGCCGCGGTGCAGTCCGGACCGCACCTCAAGCCCGTGGCCGCCTCCGCGCTCGAAAGCCTGCTGCGCCTGACGGAGAGCAGATGCGCCGCCGCCTACCGGATCGATGAGAGGACAGGGACCGCGGCACTCGTCACGGCGCGCGACCTCAACGGCGAGCTGGAACCCGAGCGGTCGCCTTTCTCGGCCGAGATGCGCACCGATGGGTCGGCTCAAGAGGCCGGCCCCTGGGCGCGTGCCATGTTCGACTCGCGCACCGTCATCGAGAACGAGCTGCGCGCGCGCGGCGACGCGAGGGCAGAGGCCGCGGGAAGGCCATTCAGGATCATGGCGGCCCCGGCCGTGGTGGCGGGGTCTGTGGTCGGCCAGCTGGTGGTGGCGGACTCCGAAAGACCGTACGGCGAGCACGACGTCGAGGCAATGGAGTCGCTGTGCGTGTACTACGCGGATGCCTGCCGTGACGCCGGATGGGCCGACGACCGGGGGCTGCGGGCGGAGACCGTTTCAAACTCCCCGTCCCCCACGCTCGTGGTCGCGCCCGATGGCGCCGTCGTCGACGCCAACGGCAGCTTCATGGCCCTCTGGGGCGTGAGCACTCCCGAGGACATCCTGGGCTCACGCTTCCTGGACCTCTGGGACACGTCTTCCCCGGCGGCCGAGGTGCCCAAGAAGCTCCTGCAGTCCGGGCACTGGCAGGGCGAGCTGGAGGCAAGGCGTACCGACGGGACCTGCTTCCGCGTGAGTGTCTCGGCCACGGTCGTTGCCGCGGTCGAGGGCGGCGAGGATCGCTACGTATACGCGATGACCGACCTCACCGAGCCCCGGCTCGCCGAGAACACGCTGAGGGTCCTCGGCCGGATAGCCGCCAAGGCGAACGCTTGCGAGAAGCCGAGAGAGCTCTACTCCGAGACCAGGCAGGAACTCGGCAGGGTCATGGATACGCGGAACTTCCTCGTCGCGACGTACGACGCGGAGAACGACTCGATCACGCTTCCCTTCTTCCTGGACGAGAAGGACCAGAACCAATTCTCGGAACTCCCGGCCGCCGGTACACTCTGCTCACGCGTCGTGCGCGACGGTAAGCCCGTGCTCCTCACATCCAGGGAGATCGCCGACCTCGCCGAGCGCGGCGAGGTAGGAATCGTGGGCAGTCCCTGCGAATGCTGGCTCGGTGTGCCTCTGACCGAGGACAACGCGCCCACGGGCGTGGTCGCCGTCCAGAGCTACACCGACGCGAAAGAGTACGGGGAGCGCGAGCTCACCGTACTCAAACAGGCGGCAGACATCATCGCCTCGGGACTCTCGAGAATGCGCGCCGCCGGCGCGCTGGCCGAAACAGAAGGCCACACGAGCGCGGTCGCGCAGACTGTCACCGACGCGCTGATCGACACGGACAGCAAGGGACACATACTCTCGTGGAACAGGGCTGCCGAGAATCTGTTCGGCTACACGGCGGAGGAGGCCGTGGGGCAACCCTTCTCCCTGATCGTCCCCGAGGGCTTCCTGCAGGCTCACGTCGACGGGCTCATGAGGGCCGTGTCGTCGGAGGGGCAAGGATACGTCAGGGCGAGCGTCGAGGGCGTCGGCCTGCGTAAGGACGAGAGCGAGTTCCCTATGGAGCTCTCGATCGGCGCGTGGCGGGCCGGAGACGAGACGTTCTTCACGGCCGTCTTGAGCGACGCAACGTCCCGCAAGCAGACCGAAGAGGAACTCCAGTTCCTGAGCTCGATCCCTCTGCAGGTCTCCGACGCCCTGATCGTGACCGACCTCAACTTCAGGATCACGTACGTGAACAAGGCCGCCGAGTTCCTCTTCTCCTACTCCAGGGAGGAGCTGATAGGCCGAACACTGGACGTCCTTAACGTCGACTCGTGGGACGATGCCACGAGTGACGAGATCCACCAGACGGTCTCCGCTGGGCGCTTCTGGTCCGACTCGCACCGCAGCCGCAGGAAGGACGGGAGTTCGTTCATAGTCGAGTGCCGTGTGTCGCCTCTCAGGGACCGCGGCGGCCGTCTCACGTCGTATATCTCGATCTTCCACGACATCACGGACCGGACGCGTGGCGAAGAACTCCTGCGCGCCCTGAACGCCGCCGCCCTGGGCATGGAGAGAAGCCTGACTCCGGACCAGGTCCTCGAGACTGTCGGCCAGGAGCTTGAGTCCATCGGCCTCTCGTGCGCGGTCCTCGCGCTCGACGAAACCGGCGAGCTGCTGGACCTCACGTACGCCAGCCGGGGGATGGAGATCCCGAACGCTGTGGCCGACCCGGATGACGACGATGGGGAGTCACCTGGCGTATCGGTGAGCAGCCTTCCGGCCCTCCGGTCCGCAGTCAGCGAGAAGCGCGCCGCGCTCATCGAGCGGGACGCATCGGCCGCGGCCGTCGGGGCGGCCCCTGGAGACAACTGGGCGCTGCGTACCCTTTCGGCCCGGTCGTGCATCATCGTCCCCCTGCTCGCAGGACAGGACGTGGTAGGCGTGCTCGCGGTGATGTCGGACACGCTCGTCCGCAGAGACATACCGGCAATCACGGCCTTCGGCAACCAGGTGGCCGCCGCCTGGCGGAAGGCCAACCTGATGCAGGAGCTCGAGGGCAGTCTTCGTGAACTGAGGCGTACGCAGAACATACTGCTGCACGCCCAGAAGATGGAGGCGATCGGCAATCTGGCCGGCGGTGTCGCTCACGACTTCAACAATCTGCTGACGGCCATAAGCGGCTACACCGAGCTCTTGCTGGCGAGGTTTGACGAGGGCGACCCCACGCACGCCGATCTGATGGAGATCAAGAAGGCCGCGCACCAGGCCGCCGGTGTCACGGGCCAGCTGCTCGCCTTCAGCAGACAGCAGCCGCTTGAGCCGCGTCCGACGCTGCTGAACGACGTGGTGGCGAACATAGACAAGATGCTGCGTCGACTCATCGGCGAGGACGTCGAACTCGTAGCGGTTCTGGAGCCCGCTCTCGGCAAGGTCAAGGCCGACGTCACACAGCTCCAGCAGGTGATAATGAACCTCGCCATAAACGCAAGGGACGCAATGCCCGAGGGCGGCACGCTGAGCATCCGCACCGAGAACGTCTCGTTCTCGGAGCAGGAGCTGCAATCGACGCCCGACGCGACACCAGGCGACTACGTGCTGCTCTCCGTCGGAGACACCGGCACCGGAGTGGATCCAGAGGTGCTGGACCGCATCTTCGAGCCCTTCTTCACGACCAAGGAGCCGGGCAAGGGCACCGGGCTCGGCCTGTCGGTTGTCTACGGCATCGTGAGTCAGCACGGAGGCTGGCTCGATGTGAGCAGCGAACTCGACAAGGGAACGACATTCCGGGTCTACCTGCCGGTCGCCTCGGACGAAGCGGAGCAGGCTCCCGTGGAGATCAGGAGCGCGAGATCTGAGAAGGGACACCATGAGCGCGTGCTGATAGTCGAGGACGAAGACACGGTCCGGGGCTTCGCCGTACGAGCGCTGCAGCGGGGCGGTTATGAGGTCCTGGAGGCGTGCTCGGCCGAGGAAGCCGTCGAGCTGTTCAAGGCCAACAGTGACGGGATCGATCTCCTGTTCACCGACGTGGTGCTCTCATCGAGGAGCGGACTCGAGCTGCTGGACGAGATACAGGCGCTTCGGCCCGACATACCGGCTCTCTTGAGCAGCGGGTACGCGGACCAGAAGTCGCACTGGGAGGTGATACAGGAACGCGGACTTCCGTTCCTGAAGAAGCCGTACGCGGTCGCGGATCTGCTTGAACGTGTTCGCGACCTCATAGACGCGCCGGGGGCCGAGGCTCATCTCACGAGCAACGACGAGGACACCCGGACCGACCCTTCACATGGAGCGTAGCGTGTCGGACCGCCAGGACATGCCAGACGGGACCGGACGGTCTCTGCCGAACGAGTCTGAGATGGACCACGTGGAGACCAGCGGTGCTCCACTCGAGGCGGAACCGGGTTCTTCCGAACACCGCCCCGCGCCGGAGCCCGAGCGCACGTTCGCCCAGCGCCTTGCGGCGGCGCCGCCCGCCTGGGTAGTCACTCTCGTCGAGACCTCCGCCTCCTACTTCGCGGCCATGGACCCGGACGGCAAGGTCATCTACATGAACCGAGCCATGCTGACGGCACTTGGCTACACGGCGGACGAGATCGTGGGGCTGGACTATCTCACTACGTTCGTGCCCGAGAGGGACAGACACAGGCGCAACGCCAACTTCGAGAGGCTCTTCCGGCAGAGGAAGCCGTCCACCATCGAAGGGACGGTGGTCTCGAAGGACGGACGTGAGATGGAGGTCAGGTGGAGCGGAAGCCCCATAGAGAACGCGGCCGGAGAACTCGAGTTCGTGTTCGGCTTCGGAACGGACTTGACGGAACAGGCGAAGAGCGAAGAGGCGGTCGCCAGACTTGACCACGAGGTCCAGCGCTACCTGGATCTGGCCGGCGTCATGTTCCTGGAGCTCGACAACGAGGGTCGCGTAGAGAACATCAACCGGAAGGGCTGCGAGATCCTCAAGGCAGAGGCGGGAGACATCGAGGGAAAGAACTGGTTCGACAACTTCGTCCCCGAAAAGACGCAGGATGAGGTGAGGAGTTGGTACGAGAGCCTCATGAGCGGCGATGCGGAACTGCGCGCGCACGCCAGGAACGCCGTCATCTCGATGGACGGCGACGAGAGGTTCATCGAGTGGGACAACGCGCTGAGACGCGACTCCGAAGGGCGGATCATCGGCACACTCTCCTCGGGGATCGACATCACGGATGCGGAGCGGGCCACCCAGACGCAGAGGGTCATCCACGAGATCTGGAACGCCGCCCACGCCGCACGCGACACGAGCGAGCTCTTCGGCATGATCCATCAGAAGCTAGGCACGCTGCTGAACACCGAGAACTTCTTCATAGCGCTCTACGATTCGAAGAACGACTCGCTCTCGCTGTCATACTTCGTGGACGAGAAAGACCAGGACACGTTCGACTCCTTCCCCGCCGGCAAGACCATGACTGGCTACGTCGTCAGGAACAACACGTCGCTCATGCTGACCAGGGAGGAGGCCGACCGTTGGGTCGAGGCCGGCATACTCGACATCGTCGGCACGGCCTCGCAGGTCTGGCTGGGCGTTCCGCTGCGGGTCCGCAGGCAGGTGATAGGCGCGCTGGTGCTCCAGAGCTATACGAATCCCCACGAATACGGGCCGGCAGACCGGGACATGCTGGAGTTCGTGTCCGGTCAGATCGGGTTCGCCATCGAGCGCAAGCGGGCGGAACTCGACCTGCGCGCCAGCGAGGCACGGAACAGGGCCATCATCGACGCCGTCCCTGACCTCATCTTCCAGTTCGACAGGCAGCTCAGGTTCGTCACGTACGAGGCACCGAATGAGGACGACCTCGCGCTGCCGCCTGAGATCTTCATCGGCAAGAGGATATCCGACGTCCTGCCGGCAGACGTATCGGAAGCGCTCGCGGAGGCTCTGGACACTGTCTTCACCACCAAGGCGCCGGTGGTGATCGAATACAGGCTGCCCGTACCGCTGCCTCACGGCGACCCGCGTGACTTCGAGGCACGCATCGTCCCCGCGGGCGAGGTCGCGCTGACTGTCGTGCGAGACATCACCGACCGCAAGCGTGCCGAGGTGCTGCTTCGGGCGCTGAACTCGGCCGCTCTCGAAATGGAGCGCACCCTCTCTGCGGAGGAGGTGCTCGACGTGGCGGCGGCAAGACTGCGCGATGTGGGCTTTCAGTCGGTCGTCTGCAACGTGTCCGACGATGGCGAGCACATGCGGATCCGACACGCGAGCTTCAATCCGAGTACCCTCAAGACCGTCAGGGAGAAGGTCGGTCTCTCTCCCCTGGAGTCAATCTGTGCACCTATCGACGCCACGGAGATCCACTGCCGCGTGCTGCGCGGTCGCGAGACCGTGTTTGAATCCGACGCCGCCGTGGTGCTGAAAGACATGCTGCCGGAGTACACCGACAAGCAGCGTGCGGAGGTGGCCGAGCTGGCCGGTCTCAAGCAGAGCATTCACGCACCGCTGATCGCGGAGGACCGGGTCTTCGGCATGCTGACGGTCCACTCGGGCGACCTGAGGGAAGCCGACGCCCCGGCCATCACGGCCTTCGCCAACCAGCTCGCGGCCGCTCTGCGTAAGGCGACGCTCCTCAACAAGCTCGAGGAGAGCCTCGAGGAACTCAAGCAGACACAGGATCAGCTGCTCCAGGCCCAGAAGATGGAGGCCGTGGGAAGGCTGGCGGGCGGCGTGGCCCACGACTTCAACAATCTTCTGACCGCCATCAAGGGGTACGCGGAGCTGCTCCTGACGACGCCCGAGCTGGACGAGGGAGTGCGCTCCGACATCGAGCAGATCAAGAAGGCCGCCGATCAAGCGGCAGGTCTGACCCGGCAGCTGCTCGCGTTCAGCAGGAGGCAACCCCTTCAGCGCAGGGTCATCGACCTCAACAAGGTCGTCTCGGAGATGGACGTCATGCTGCGCCGACTCATCGGCGAGGACATAGAACTCGTGTCCGACCTGCACGACGAGATCCGGCTCAAGGCCGACCCGGGGCAGATAGAGCAGGTCATCATCAACCTGGTCGTGAACGCGCGCGACGCCATGCCCGAGGGCGGGCGTCTCAGCGTCAGGACGAGAGCCGTAGTCCTGGACGACCATGCCTGCCTCTCAATGCCCGGCGCCCGGCCCGGATGGTTCGCGTGCGTCTCCATCGAGGACACCGGGATGGGCATCCCGAGAGACGTGATGGACCAGATCTTCGAGCCGTTCTTCAGCACGAAGGGCCCCGGCAAGGGCACGGGACTTGGCCTGGCCGTCGTCTACGGGATCGTCAGGCAGCACGGCGGATGGATCAACGTCTACAGCGAGCCGCGCCACGGCACCGTCTTCAAGATCTACCTGCCCGCGGCCGACGGCGAGACCGAGGAGAGCGCCGACGACACCGGCAAGGACAGGCAATCCAGGGGTGACGGCCAGCGCATCCTGCTGGTGGAGGACGAGCGAACTGTCCGCGAGTTCGCCGCCCGCGCCCTGCGGCAGAGCGGCTACGTCATAGTGGAGGCCGGGGACGCCGAGGAGGCCCTGAGGATATTCCACAAGGAGGAGGGTCACTTCGACCTGGTGTTCAGCGATGTGGTGCTGCCGGACAAGAGCGGAATAAAGCTCACTGAGGAGATCGCGGAGGAAAGTCCTGACATGCCGGTGATACTGTCGAGCGGGTACACGGACCAGAAATCCCAGTGGCCGATGATAGAGGAGCGGGGCTACCGTTTCCTGCAGAAGCCGTACTCTCTTCCCGAGCTACTTGGCGTCGTCGGCGAGGCCGTTGCCGGTGCCGGCGCCGGGCGGCAGGAAGCCAAGTCGGACGAGAAGGGAACCGAACTCAGCGCGCCATGAGCATCTTAGCGTCGCGCAGCGACGCGAGCAGCCTCTCCTTGGGGACGCCGGTGTTCACGAGGTCCCAGGGCATGAGCTCGTCGGCGGGACGTTCCCTGTCGAGGATCGCACCCTCGTCGACACCCGCCCTGCTGAGCGCCGCCTTCCACGGGACCCCATCGACGGACGCAAGCGCGAGCGCAGCAGCCAGCTCACGCCCGCCCCTCGCAAGCACTCCCTCTCTGCGCGCCTCGCGCGGCCCCACCGACGTGAAATCGAACCGCGGCTTGGCCGACAGCGCTCTGCGCAAGGCGGACAGCTTGCCCCTGATCTCCTTCTCCCCGGCCATTGGCAACCACTGGAACGGGGTCCTGGGCTTCGGCACGAAGGCCGACACGCCCACGGAGACGCGGGCGCTGGGCCGGCCTGACACGAACGCGACCCCCAGGCGCCTGGCGAGCGCGGGAATCGCTTCCACGTCGTCCGCAGTCTCTCCCGGGAGTCCTATCATGAAGTAGAGCTTGAGAGACTGGCAGCCGGCCCCCGCCAGGTTCACGACCGCCGAATCGAGCTGCCCGTCGCCGACCGGTTTTCCGATGATATACCTCAAGCGCTCAGTGCCCGTTTCGGGCGCCAGCGTGACCGTCCTCACGCCTGCTCGCATCAGGAGCGACGCGAGTTCGGCGTCCACCCGGTCCGAGTGCACCGACGATACCGTGACCTCCACCCCGAGCGCGCTCAGCTCGCGGAGCAGCTCCTTGGCACGCGGGTGGTCGGCGAGCGCGGCCGACACCAGCCCGATCCTGCCCGTGTGGCCGGTGGCTTCGCGCACGCCCTCAAGGATCTCGTCGAGAGCGTGAAACGCGACCGGACGGTAGACGTGACCCGCCGCACAGAAGCGGCAGCCGCGCGCGCACCCTGAGCTGACCTCCGCGAGATACGTATTTCCGAAGAAAGCGTCGGGCGACAGAACCGCGGTCCCGACGGGCGGCCTGTCCCCGGGCCAGGCGGCTTCGACCGGTAGCGGCGCGCCCTGCGCAGCCGCGAAGCCCGTCACCACACCGTCGGACGTTCGCGACACGTCGTAGAGAGATGGGACGTAGAACCCCGAAGTGCGCGACAACGCCGAGATGCGCTCGCGTCTGGGCGACCCGCGAGAGACCCGCAGCGAGCCCACCAGATGAGGAATGAGCGACCGCGCGTCTCCGACGGCGACGACATCAAGGAAGTCGGCGACGGGTTCCGGGTTCAGGAGCGCGCACACGCCACCCATCACGACCAAGGGGTCGGAGTCCGACCTGTCCGCGCTCCTGAGCGGCATGCCTGCGAGGCTGAGCATCCTTACCAGGCCCGCGAAGTCCGCCTCGAACGACACCGAGAAGGCGACGACATCGAAGTCGCGAAGCGGCGTCCCCGTCTCGAGGCTCGCAAGGGTCCCCGCACGGCGCACGGGGCCGCCGAGATCATCAGGACCGAAGTCCGGAGGCGGCTCAGTACCCCGTTCGACCACATGAGGGGATGTCGAGAGGAAGGCGCGTTCGCAGTGGACGCCCTCGGCCTCCGCCAAGCTCCTGAGGGCTGCCTGGTAGCCGAGGTTGCTCATGCCGAGGGCGTAGCTCTCCGGGTAGCAGAGCACGACCGTGAGCGAGTCCGAAGACGCCCGCGCCGCGTCGGGCCGGCTCGAGAGCCAGACCTCGCGGCGCGGTTGCATATCGCTGCACTCCCTCGGTGCACTCGATGCGCTCACTCTCGCATCTTCCGCAGCTCGCGGTGCCCTGGCGTCAGGTCAGACAGCTGGGCGCGGGCTATTGGGTTGCGGGGGTCCAGTTCCAGCACCTGCCTGAACTGCTCGTCCGCCTCTGCCGGCCTGTCCACGCGCCGGTACGTCAGCCCCAGCGTCAGCCTCGCCTCGACGAAGTTCGCGTTGATCGAAACGGCCTTCTCGAGCTCGCCGATGGCCTCGCTGTACCTCTCGCTCGCGATGTATCGGTCGGCCAGCTCGCGGTGGAGGTCGGCGTACCCCGGTCGCAGAATGAGCGCCTTCTCGAGGTGCGAGATCGCCTCCCCCTCGCTTCCGAGACAGGCCTTCACTCTCCCGAGGTAGGCGTGTGCCTCGGCGTACTCGCTGTTGATCCTCGTGGCTTCCAGGAGCGACTTCTCGGCGTCTGCGTATTTCTCTCGCGCCATGTACGCGGCGCCCAGACCACAGTGGAGGTCGGCGTACTCCGGATGCTGAGTCAGGGCCGCCCGGTAGCGTTCTATGGCAGCGTCGTACTCGCCGCTCTCGAGCATGATGTCGGCGGACTCCCCCGGCATGTCGGTCCAGAACCTGGGATCGTCGAACGCGATCTTGAAGGCGCTGACCGCATCCTCCATGTTGCCGCTCGAGAGCTCGGTCATGCCGAGGTAGTAGTGCGCGAGGGCGTAGCACGGACAGGACGATGCCACCGGCTTGAACTGCTGTCTTGCCTCATCGAACATACCGCGCTTGAAGTACGCGATACCGAGGTAGCAGCGGAGGTCCCAGTAGTCCGACTTGAGATTGACGCCGCGCTTGAGCGTTTCGCAGGCCTCGCGGTACTTCCCCATCTTCAAGAGGTAGACACCGCGGTAGAAGAGCGCGTCGATGTAGTTGGGGTTCACCTCGAGCGCCTCGTCAAGTTCCCTCACGGCGTCGTCGAAGCGCCCGGCCTCACCGTACGCTATGGCGAGGCGGCAGCGGATGTCGGGATACGACGGTTTGAGCCCCACCGCTCTCTCGAACTCGCCTATGGCCTCCTCCATGCGCCCGCCGTTGTAGGCAGTGATGGCTTCGTTGACTAGCGTGCGGAACTCCTCCTTCGCCACGGTCGCGTCCTTGAGCTCGGCGTACGGAGGCTGCAGCAGCCGCTCGCAGACCTCGGCGAGGCGCTGCGGATCGGGCGTCGGCACCGTGAGCCCGAACTTGGTGGCCTTCTCGAAGGCCCTCACCGCGTCCTCGTGATTGCCTGCCTCGGAGAGCGATATGGCTAGCCGGCAGTAGGCCTCCATGTACTCCGGGTTGATCTCGACCGCCTTCCTCAGCGCCGCCACCGCGTCCTCGTGCCGCCCCTGCCTCTCGTAGATCACTCCGAGGTGGTAGTGCAGGTCGGGGTATCGCGCGTTCTCCTCGATGGCCTTCTTGAACTGCGCCTCGGCTCGGGCGAGGTCCTCCTGCTTGTAGAACGCGAAGCCAAGATGCGCGTGCGTCTCCGCAGCGTAGAACATGCCCAACTGGTAGTAGGGATCGGACTTGTCCTTGATAGTCGCGACCACTTCCTCGAACTCGACCACGGCCTTGTCGTACTCACCGCGGTTGTAGTACTCGATCCCCTTGTTGTAGTGATCGCTCTCACCGAGCCCGAAGAGCTTGGTGAAGAGGGACATGCGCTCCTCCTTCCCAGCCGGCCGACGGGGCGTCGCACGGCTCCTCCGCGGGTCCACACGGCGGAACCCGCTGAGGTGGGCAGACTCAGTCCATCTGCCTTCTCAAGAATGTCGGTATCTCAAGCTCCCTGCGCGAGCCACGCCTCTCGGTGCGCGAGCGCGCCACCAGGACCGGCCTCTGTGCCGGCTCGGGCGTGTGCGCCGGCTGAGGCGCGTGGACGGCCGGCGGCTCCTGTACTGCCGGCCTGGTCCTGAGCCTGGACGGCTCCGCCCTCCGCTCTCTGTCGATCTCGGGCCTCGGCTTCTTTCTCTCGGCGTTGATGCCGGTCGCTATGACAGTGATCATTACCTCGTCCGACATGCCGTCGTCAATCACGGCTCCGAAGATCATGTTGGTCTCCGCGCCGATGGCGTCGTTGATGATCATCGCGGCCTCGTTGATCTCGTGGAGTGTGAGGTCCGCGCCGCCGGTGACGTTCACGAGCACGCCGGCGGCCCCCACGATGCTCTGGTCCTCGAGCAGGGGACTCGATATGGCCTGCTGTGCTGACTCCACCGCGCGGTTCTTGCCGCTCGCCACGCCCGTGCCCATGACCGCATCGCCCATGCCGGTCATCACGGAGCGGACGTCCGCGAAGTCGAGATTGACGAGCCCCGGAACCATGATGAGGTCCGAGACTCCCTTCGTGGCGCGCAGCAGAACGTCGTCGGCGATACGGAAGGCCTCGCGGATCGGCGTTTCCTTGCTTGCGACGGCGAGGAGCCTCTGGTTCGGGATCACGATCGATGTGTCCACCTCTTCCCTGAGAAGCCTCAGACCCTCCACGGCCTGGCGCATCCTGTACTGCCCCTCGAACAGGAAGGGCTTGGACACGACGGCCACGACGAGAGCACCCAGGTTCCTTGCTATCTTGGCGACGACAGGCGCCCCGCCGGTTCCAGTGCCTCCACCCATGCCGGCGGCTATGAAGACCATGTCCGCACCTCTGAGCATGGAGGTGACCGCCTCGGTGTCCTCCTCGGCCGCACGCCTTCCGACCTCGGGGTTGCCGCCCGAGCCGAGACCGTGCGTCAGTTCCATGCCGACCTGCAACTGGTTGGGCGCAAGGCAGCAGCCAAGCGCCTGCGCGTCGGTGTTGATCGCCACGAAGTCGACACCCGCGAACCCGGACTCGATCATCCTGTTGACGGCATTGCCGCCCGCGCCGCCCACACCCACGACCTTGATCTTCGCGCTCTGCTCCGGCTCGAAGTCGAGCTGCAGCTTCATCCCGCCTACCTCCTGCGGTCCCCGGCTACGCCCGCGGGACCCGCCTTTCGAGGCCACCTTCTTCGTATTCTTCTTCATTCTTCAAGACTCCCGTCTCTAGTGCTTCCCCTCCGCGCCCGAGGCGCGGTGCGGGTCCCGTCGACCGTCAGAGCAGTCGGTCGACGAGCTGCTTCACTCTCTGAACCGTCTCAGCAAGCGGGCGATCCGCCCGCAGTCTCGAGCCACCGGCGGCTTCCGCCGTGGAGAGGACGGTGCCCACGGCCGCCGCGAAGGCCGGGTCGGCCACGGCGTCAAAGCTCCCGGAGACCCTGTCCGGGAGGCCGATCCTCGCCGAGGCGCCGAACACCTCCTCGGCCACGTCGGAGACGCAGGCGAGCCTCGCTCCTCCTCCGGTCAGAACGACGCCGGCGGGAACGCGGGTCGAGTACTCCGTGCTCTTGAGTTCGCTCACGACCAGCTCGAAGATCTCTCTCACGCGCGGCTCGATGATAGCGGCCAGCATCTGCGCCGTGCTTTCGCGCGGCGGGCGCCCACCGACCGTGGGAATCTCAATCGCCTCGTCCGTCGCCTCCGAGGCCAGCGCGCAGCCCGCGTCGCGCTTGAGCTGCTCAGCCCTGGAGAGCGGAACCCTGAGGCCCACGGCGATGTCGTTCGTGATGCTCGACGCGCCCCAGCCGATCGAGGCCGTGTGCTGAACGGCTCCGGCGTGGTACAGAGCGAGCCCCGTAGTCCCGGCGCCCAAGTTCACGACGAGCACGCCCAGCTCCCTCTCGTCGGGCGACAGCGACGCAAGGCTGGCCGCGAGTGGCTTGAGCGTGATCCTGTCCGTCCTCAAGCCCGCCTTGCGAACGGCCCTGATGACGTTGTCGACGGCCTGCTGTGAGGCGGTCACGATGTGCACCTTCGACCCCAGCCTTACGCCAGACATGCCGATCGGGTCGCGAATCCCGCGCTGACCGTCGACGAAGAACTCCTGCGGCAGGACGTCAGTGATGGCCCTCCCCACCGGCAGCGCGAGCGTCTTGGCCGCCTCCAGGACCGTGTCGATCTCGCCGCGGGTTATCTCGCCGCCTGATCTCGAAACGGCGATGACGCCTCTGCTGTCTATGCCCTTGATGTGCTCGCCGTCGATGCAGACCGAGACTCTACCGATCTCCACCTCCGCGCTGTCCTCGGCGGTCTCTACGGCAGAGCGGATCGAGGAGGCCGCCCTCTCCATGTTGACGATGACTCCCGCCTCGATCCCCTCCGCGGGGCTGTCTCCGGCGCCGAGCACCTCGGGCAGCTCACGTTCCGACACGTCCGCCACTACTGCCTTGATGCGGCTCGTGCCCAGGTCCAGCCCGACCAGGATCTCGCTCTTCCTCACGAGGGTCCTCCTCCTACGCTCTTCCGCCTGCGCTGCCCGGTCTGACCCGAACGACGGCCTGATCCCGGAACCTCATGTCTATGGTCTCGGCCCGTATGCCCCTCGCCCCGAGATCACCCAGCACCAGCGAGAGGTGTTTGAGGCCGTTTTCGTCAAGAGCGCCGGAGCCAACCCTGATCTCTGCCCCGTCGGCTACCGTGTAGATGACCAGACCCGACCCCGGCGCGATTCTGACTTCTGATATGTCCATCCACAGAGCGCGCGATACGTCGCGCGCTCTCCGTATTAGGTCCATGGCCGCGAGCACGTCGGCATCCTCGACCGTCCCTCCCTCCTCCAGATCGACGTGGCCGCCCGTGATCACGGGAACGTCGACGAACGGCGTGCGCTCGGCCCCCGGAAGCACGACGAGGTCGCTCGTCACCTCCACCATGCCGTGGGAGGTTTCGACGAGCGCCAGCGGTTCCCTCTCTACGAGCCGGATGAGTACCCTGTCCGGCAGCAGCTTGGAGGCCTGCACGCGCTCCACTCTTGGAGAGCGGAGCACCGCGGCCTCGACGCCGGGAACGCTCACGGACAGAAGACTGGCCCCGTCGGTCAGACCCGAGAGTTCCTGCACCTCGTGCGGCGTGAGCACGGTGGTGCCGCGCACGTCGACGCGCGCGACGCGAAACTGCTCAGCTCCGCGGCCCCAGCCTGGAGCCATGACGAAGACGAGTCCGATTCCGCCCGCCAGGAGGACCGCGGAAGAGACGATGGCGATGCGGCGCCAGGAGATCGCCTCACGGCCGCGCTGCGCTGGGCAGGTCCCCACGCGTTTCCGCGCGCGGACCTCGGGTGTGGCCCTGTTCGCGCCCACGCTCCGTCTCATCCACGTCCTCATGGCGGGGAATCGCATGTCAGTCGACCCGCCTTCCTATGACCTCTACCTCGAGTTCCAGCTCAACGCCCTCGGTCTCGCGTACCTTCCTGCGCACCGCATCTATGAGGCGCTCGACGTCATCCGCCGTCGCGCCCCTGTCGTTCACGATGAAGTTGGCGTGCTGGTCCGACACGACCGCCCCACCGACCCTTGTGCCCTTGAGGCCCGCCCTATCTATCAGAAGGCCCGCGGGAACCTCGGGAGGGTTCTTGAAGATGCAGCCCGCGCTCCTCATCCCGCACGGCTGCGCCCTCCACTTCCGGTCCATCATCTCGTGCTGAGCGGTCCTGATGCTCTCCGGGTCGCCCTCGTCGAGCCCCACGCGCGCCTTCTCGACGACGGCGCCGTGCGGCAGTTCCGACCGCCGGTAGCCGATGCCGATCCGGTCGACGGGGATGGCCCGCGAGCTTCCGCCGGGTTCGAACACGACGACGTCAACGAGCCTCTCGCCGATCGACACGCCGTGGCTGCCCGCGTTCGTCACGACCGCTCCCCCAACGCTCCCGGGTATGCCGGCAAGGCCCTCGAGCCCAGACAGACCCTCCCCGGCGCAGAACGAGAGCAGCTTCGACAGAGGGACTCCGCTGCCCGCCAGCACTTCAGTTCCCTCGCGCCGGATGCCCCCGAGCGCCCTGCCCGCAATGATGACCGCGCCCTCGATGCCGCCCCGGCGCACGAGGACGTTGGTGCCGCGCCCAAGCACGCGGGTCGGGACGCCCTCGTCGGCCAGCAGCGCGGCGCAGTCCTTGAGCGACCTCTCGTCGGCCGCGTCGACGAGGACGTCGGCCGGGCCGCCGAGCCCGAACGACGTGTGCCTGGACATCGGCTCGCCGACGAAGACTCCGTCCGCCGCCATCTCGCGCAGCCTGTCTATGGTCGTCTCGGGCAGTCCCATCTTTCTCCGCGGCCTCATGGCGCTCGCGACCCGCGTGAACGCGCGGTTCACGACGCTCTCTTCTTCAGGTCCTCGAGAATCCTCTCGCCGACCCGGTACACGTCACCGGCCCCCAGGGTCATGACCACGTCGCCGGGTTCGATGACCTCCATGGCCCGCTCGTAGAGCGCGTCCAGACCGTCCGTGTACTCGCAGTTGCGGTGCCCGTACCTCCGGGCCGCCTCCACTATCGAGGCTCCGCTGACGCCCTCTATCGGTTCTTCGCTTGCCGCGTAGATGCTCGTGACCAGGAGCACGTCGGCGTCGTGGAAACTGCGTCCGAACTCGTCGGCCAGTTTCTGTGTTCGCGTGTATCTGTGTGGCTGGAACAGAACGACGAGTCTCCTGTCCCATCGTGATGACGCCGCACTGAGCGTTGTCTTGACCTCTGCCGGATGGTGCCCGTAGTCATCCAGAACAAGCACATCGTTGGCCTCCCCCTTGATCTCAAACCTCCGCGCTATCCCCTCGAACTCGTGGAGCGCGCTTGCGATATCGTCAAAAGCAACGCCGAGTTCGAGACCCGTGGCCACGGCCGCCAGTGAGTTGTAGACGTTGTGGAGACCGGGCATCGTTATCTCGATCGTCCCCAGCGCTCGCCCGCCTGCCACGACTCCGAAACGGGTCGACTCCTGGGACGCGCTCACGTCGTCCGCCCTTACGTCCGACTGCGTCGTGAGCCCGTAGGAGATGACGCGCCTCTCTATGTCCGCCAGGATCGCCTGCACGTTCACCTGGTCCAGGCAGACGATCGAGCAGCCGAAGAACGGCACGCTGTTGGCGAAGTTGGTGAAGGCGCCCTTGATCTCATCGAGCCCCGAGTAGAAGTCCAGGTGTTCCTCGTCGATCGTCGTTATGACCGATATCGTCGGCGACAGTTTGAGGAACGAACCGTCGCTCTCGTCGGCCTCGGCAACCATGTACTCGCTGGCGCCCAGCCTGGCGCCGCTCCCGGCGGTCTTGAGCTTGCCGCCGACCACGACGGTCGGGTCGAGTCCGCCGGCGGACAGCACGGCAGAGATGAGCGACGTGGTCGTCGTCTTGCCGTGCGTGCCTCCTACGGCCACCGAGAACTTCATCCTCATGAGCTCGGCGAGCATCTCAACGCGCGGGATGACCGGGATCATCCTCTCGCTGGCGGCGACGACCTCGGGGTTCGACCGGGACACCGCCGACGAGTAGACGACGACATCGGCTCCATCGATGTTGGCCGCGTCATGCTCGAGACGGACCATCACGCCCAGATTCCCGAGCCTGTCCGTCGTCTCGCTTCTCTTGAGGTCGGAGCCGGAGACCACGAACCCGAGATTCGCCAGGACCTCGGCGATGCCGCTCATGCCGGCTCCGCCGATCCCCACGAGGTGCACGTGCTTGACCCTGCCGAACATCGTCACCGCGCCTCTCCCCCCTTCGACTCGTCGGCGAGGGCCAGTGCCGCTCGCGCGACCCGGACAGCCGCGTCGGGCCGCGCGAGCTTCCTGGCAGCGTCAGCCATCGCGAGCAAACGCTCCCGTCCCCTGGTGAGTTCCCGCACCCTGGAAACGAGCACGTCGGCCGTGAACTCCGAGTCCGGAACGACGGCCGATGCGCCCGCGCCCTCCATCGCGAGTGCGTTCTTCATCTGGTGCCCCTCGGTGGCGAAGGGATAAGGCACGAGCAGAGATGGCAGTCCGAGCAGTTCGAGCTCGGCGATGGCCGTGGCTCCCGCGCGGGAGACCGCCAGATCGCTCGCGGCGTAGACGGTCGCCATGTCGTCGAAGAACGCCGAGACGACACCCCTGAGCCCGGCACGCGACACGGCGTCCCGCACCATCGCCTCGTCCTGAGCGCCGGTCTGCGCGACGAGCTCGATGCCGTCGGCCGCCAGTCGCTCAGCGGCACCGGCCACGGCCTCGTTCAACCTGTGGGCGCCACCGCTGCCGCCGACGACAAGCACCACGACCCCGTCCGGTGAGAGCCCGAGGGCTTGCCTTGAACGAGACCTGTCCGCGGTACCGAGCGACGCGCGCACCGGGTTGCCGGAGAGGACGACCTTCCTCGCCTTCGGCAGATACCGCCGTGTCTCGTCGAAGCTCACGTGGACCTCACGAGCGCGGCCGGACATCACCCTCGTCGCGAGCCCGGGGTACGAATTCTGCTCCTGCAGCACGATCGGAACCCCAATGGTCGAAGCCGCGAGCAGCGGGGGAAGACTGACGAACCCGCCCGTCCCTATCGCCACTTCGGGACGCCTGGCGGAGAGCGCCCGCAGAGCCGTGAGATAGCCGGCCGCTACGACGAACGGGACGCACAGATTCCTGAGATCGGCCGCGCGCCTGAGACCCATGGAGGGCACGGCGATGAACCCGTGGCCGGAGTTCGCGACCACGCGCTCCTCGAGCGAGCCTCCCCTGCCGGCGAAGAGGACCTCCGCCCCCGGCGATTCGTTCTCTATCGCCTCGGCTATCGCCATGCCCGGGAAGATGTGGCCTCCGGTGCCTCCGCCTGCGATCATCACTCTCACGTCCTCTTCCTCTTGCGCCGCGTCCGGCGCGGCCTACCCCAAAACTCCGTCCCCCACCGACGACGCGCATCCGTCACTGCTTCGCCCTCTTCTTGGCGTGTTCCGCGCGGATCCTCACGGGGATCCTACGGCTCGACACCGCGGCGGGCTCGGGCACGCCGCGCTTAGACATGTTCAGGAGCACGCCGATAGCAGCCATGTTGACGACGAGCGACGACCCCCCGTAGCTGACGAACGGGAGCGGCAGTCCCGTCGTCGGAAAGAGCGCGGTGGCCACGCCGATGTTGATCACGGCGTAAATGGTGATCATCATGGTGAGCCCGGCTGCCAGCACGGTCCCGTAGACGTCGGGAGCGCGCCAGGCGATCCTGAGCCCCCTAAGCATGAGCAGCACGAAGACGGCGACGACCGCGAGCGTCCCTATCAGTCCAAGTTCCTCGCCCCAGATCGAGAACGCGAAGTCGGTGTACGGGTCGGGGATGAAGGCGCGCTGCATGCTCTCGCCGACGCCGCGGCCCAGGATGCCTCCCGAGCCCAGGGCCACGAGCGACTGGTATATCTGGTATCCGGCGCCCTTTGTGTCCAGACCGCTCAAGGTCAGGTCGAACGACGACTGCCACACGGACCACCGTTCTATGATGTGCGGCACCGTCCGCGTCGCGACCAGACCTCCCACACCGGCGATCGCAGCAAGACCGCCGACGTGCAGGAGTCTCGCCCCGCCCAGGAAGAGCAGCACGAGCGACAGCACGGCCACGGCCAGAGCGTTCCCGAAGTCGGGCTGCAGCAGTATCAGGAGGACGACGATCCCCGCGAGGATGAGCCTCGGCAGCAGACCCTCCTTGAGGTTCGTGATCTGGTCCTTTCTTCTCCCCATGACGTCCGCCATGTAGAGGACCAAAGCCAGCTTCGCGATCTCCCCCGGCTGGAACATCACGAGGCGAGCCCTCATCCCGCGGATCATCGTCCCGATGAAGAGCGTGAGCAGGAGCAGCACGATAGCGCCCAGCAGCGCCTTTATTGCGTGCTTCCTGTAGGAGCGGTAGTCGATCCGGTAGGCGAAGAGGAGGGCCGCCACGCCGAACGCGGCGCGAATGAGGTTCCGCTTCAGGAAGACGTGGCTGCCGCCGAAGCTCAGGCTCGCGACGTGCACGCTCGCAGTGTAGACTGTGATGAGACCCACGAGCCCCAGAAGGAGCGTGGCCCAGACGAGCGCCCTGTCGCACTGCACGGTCCCTCTCACGACTGCTCTCCTCCCCTTTCACACACCCTGCGCGCGATCTCGCGGAACCGGTCCCCCCGGTCCTCGAAATCGTGGAACATGTCGAAGCTCGCGCAGGCCGGCGACAGGAGCACGACGTCGCCCCGTTGCGCCAGCCGCGCGGCGCACTCCACGGCGTCCTCGAGCGTATCGGCGGTCTCGATGGGTCTGATACCCGACCACGCCGAGCTCATCTTCGGGGCCGCCTCGCCTATGAGCACGAGCGCCCTGACGCGCGTCCTCACGAGTTCCGCCAGCCTGCCGAAATCCGAGCCCTTGTCCTTGCCGCCGGCGATGAGGACCACGGGCTCCTCGTAGCTCTGCAGGGCGCACATCACCGATTCCACGTTCGTGGCCTTGGAATCGTTGACGTACCGCACGCCTCCCGACTCGCAGACCGTCTCCATGCGGTGAGGAAGCGGCGCGAACCCGGCGAGAACGTCCGCGGCCGCCTCAGTCTCGACGCCTATCGCCATCGCGGCGCCCGCGGCGGCCGCCGCGTTCGCGAGGTTGTGCGGCCCCGGCAGCCCAAGCCGTGACGTCTCGATGAGGACGCGCTCGACGCCTCCGACCTGAGAGACCAGCCGCCCGTCTCTCACGAAGACGCCTCCGGCCACCTCGCGCCTCGTGCTGACCGGCACGACCGTCGAGTCGAGCAGGCCTGCCACCTCGGCGACGAGCGGATCGTCGACATTGACCACGGCGAAGTCGGTCGATATCTGGTTCTCGAACACGCGCGCCTTGGAGTCCGCATAGGCGCTGAACGAAGAATATCTGTCGAGATGGTCCTCCGTGATGTTGAGAAGCACCGCGACCCTCGGCCTGAACGTATCGATCGTGTCGAGTTGGAAGCTCGATACCTCGGCGACGACGTACCCGTCGTCCGGGATCCTCGTGACCTCGGCCGACACGGCGACTCCGATGTTGCCGGCGACCACCGTAGGCCGGCCGGTGCGCTTGACCAGCTCGCCCAGCAGCGCCGTGGTGGTCGTCTTGCCGTTCGTTCCAGTCACCGCGAGCCACGTCCCCTTCGAGACCCTGTAGGCAAGCTCCAGTTCTCCTATCACGGGTATCCCGCGCTCGGCCGCCTCGACCACGATGGGCGCGTCCGAGTGAACCCCGGGCGACACGACGAGAAGATCGGCCCCGTGCAGGACGCCGGCCGTGTGTCCGCTCAGCTCCAGTCTCACGCCGCGACCCCGCCAGGGGTCCGGACCGAGCCCGAGAGCGTCGGCGTTCCTGGCGTCGGTCGCCGTAACGCGCGCTCCGCGCGACAGGAGGAGCTCCACGGCAGCCTTTCCGCTGCGGGCCAGACCGACGACCACGACGCGACGCCCGTTCAGGTCGAACCCGGCGTGGTTGCCGTTCTCACGGCGTCTCGCTCTCTTCCTCTCGTCGGCCCATCCAGTGATCACTTGTCACACCCCATGCGCGCCGTCGCGCTCAGGACCTCACTGCAGTTTCAGCGTCGACAGCGACAGGAGCGCGAAGAGCGCCCCCGCTATCCAGAAGCGGACCACCACCTTGCTCTCCGGCCACCCCTTCTTCTGAAAGTGGTGATGGAGAGGTGACATCAGGAACACGCGTTTGCCTCGGAGCTTCACCGACAGGATCTGGATGATCACCGAGGCGGCGACCATCACGAACACGCCTCCAACGATGATGAGCCAGATCTCCTTCCTGATGAGCACCGCCAGGGTCCCGAGCGCGCCGCCCACGGCGAGCGAGCCCGTGTCGCCCATGAAGACCTCGGCCGGGTGCGCATTGAACCAGAGGAACCCGAGCGAAGCTCCGATGAGGGCGGAGCAGTAGACGGTGAGTTCCCCGGTGCCCGCGATGTACGGAATGTTGAGGTAGTCGCTGAACTTGACGTTGCCCGTCACATAGCTCATGCCGGCGAACGCGAGCGCGCAGAAGACGCTCAGCCCGATCGCTAGACCGTCGAGACCGTCGGTGAGGTTCACCGCATTGGAGCTCGCGGTGATGGTGATCATCACGAACAGGACGTAGAGCGCTCCGAGTGAGATGACCGCGTCCTTGAGGAACGGGACCTGGACGTCGGTCGCGTTCGGGACTATTCCCACGTAGTAGACGAAGAGGCCCACGAGAAGCCCCAATCCGAGCTGACCCGCGAGCTTGTAGCGCGCCACGAGGCCCTTGCGACGCTTCCTCACGACCTTGAGGAAGTCGTCGGTGAAGCCGACGGCGCCGAGCCAGAGCGTCGCCACGACCATGATCCACACGAAGTCGTTGTCGAGCCGCGCCCAGAGAAGTGTCGGAACGAGCGTGGCCACGAGTATGAGGAGTCCACCCATCGTGGGCGTGCCGACTTTCGCCGCGTGCGAGTCTGGAAGGAACTCGCGCGCTCCGTCCGTGAGCTGCTTCTTGCGAAGCCACCGGAGAAAGAAGGGGCCAAGGAGGAAGCTTATGAGCAGGGCTGTCACCGCCGCGTACGCCGATCGGAAGGAAATGTAGCGGAACACATTGAATGCAGAAATGTAGTCCCGCAGGGGATATAGGAGATGATAGAACATGACAGCCCTTCTTCGATGGGGGCCACAGGGCCCCAAGCCGGATCAGGAGGCGGGCGCCCCCCTCACCAGCGACTCAACCACTTCCTCCATGCGCATTCCGCGCGACCCCTTCACAAGAAGGACGCCCTCTTCCACAGGCAGCTCTCTGAGCTCCCTCACGAGCGCTTCCTTCTCGCCGAACACCTTCACCTTCTCCGGTGGCATGCCCCCTTCCAGCGCGCCCTCGCGCAGGTTCCCGACCTCCGTTCCGAAGAGCAGGAGGTAGTTGAAGCCCAGCGATGCGGCGTGGGCGCCCGCCTCACGATGGGCGCGCGCGCTGCCATGGCCCAGCTCCAGCATGTCACCCAGCGCCGCCACCGTCGTCCTGCCTCCGGCCATCGCCGCGAGCGTATCGAGCGCTGCCGCAAGCGAGCCGGGGTTAGAGTTGTAGGCGTCGTTCAGAACCACCCACCGCCCGACCCTCGAGACCCGCATCCTCATGGGGCTCGGCTCGAAGCGGCGGAGCCCCTCTACGGCCTGCTCGTACGGCACGCCGAGTGCGCGGCCGACGGCGAGAGCGGCGAGGGCGTTCCGCACATTGTGGCGCCCTGGAACGGGCAGCGTCACGAGCCCGTCGCCGTCAAGCTCGAAGGTGACGCCCGCCGCGTCGAGAGAGCACTCCGCGATGCCCGACGCCCTCACGTCGGCACCATCCGCGAGACCGAACGTCACGACGCCCGCGCTCGTTCGCTTCGACTGAGCCATGACGCGATCGTCGTCGGCATTGAGCACCGCCAGACCGTCCGCCGGCAGCGCCTCGAGAAGCTCACCCTTGGCCTCTGCGACAGCGTCCAGCGTCCGCATGCTCTCGAGGTGCCCCTCGGCCACGTTCGTGATGACGCCGACCGACGGCCTTGCGATCTCGGCCAATCTCCGGATCTCACCGGGGTGGTTCATGCCCATCTCGACGACCGCTGCCCGGTGCTCGCTGGTCAGACCGAAGAGCGTTAGCGGCACGCCTATGTGGTTGTTCAGGTTTCCCTCTGTCCTCGCCGTCCTCATGTGCGTGGAGAGCACGGCCGCGGTCATGTCCTTGGTCGTCGTCTTGCCGTTCGTTCCCGTGACACCGACGACGTGCAGATCGAACCGGCCGCGGTACCACGACGCCAGGTCCTGCAGCGCCCTGGTCGTGTCGCCGACCGTCAGGACGACCGCCCGCTCGTCACCGGCGTCGGAGTCCCGGGCCACGACGGCGCCGACCGCTCCCCTGTCGAGGGCGTCGGCCACGAACCGGTGCCCGTCGAGCCGCTCGCCGCGGATAGCGAAAAAGACGTCGCCCGGCTCAGTGGTCCTGGAGTCGATCGAGACACCGGCGACCCGCGCGTCGAGCACCCCGGTGCCCGTCGCTCCCGTCGCGGCCGATACGTCTCTGAGCGTCACGTTCTCCATCCGTCCTGCCGTTCGGGCCTCTGCCACCTCGTACGTCGCGTCTTCCAATCGTCTGCCGTTCGGGCCTCGTCCTCAGCCGTCGGCGATCGCGCGACGAGCACCCGACACCCGCCCGCTAGGCGGAGCGGTCGCTCACCATGAGCCTCTCGACCGCGGCAGTGGCCTCCTCGCGGTCGTCGAAGTGGATCTTCGTCTTGCCGATGATCTGGTAGTCCTCATGCCCCTTTCCGGCGATGAGCACGACGTCGCCGGGCGCAGCGATCGACACGGCGCGCCGGATCGCATCCCTCCGGTCTTCGATGATCTCGATCTGCGCTTCCCCGCGCGCGTCGCCCGGGCCCGCCATGATCTCGGAGATGATGGATCCGGGATTCTCCGTGCGTGGGTTGTCGGACGTGATGATCACTACGTCGGAGTTGCGCACGGCTATCTCGCCCATGATCGGTCTCTTGCCTCTGTCACGGTCTCCGCCGCATCCGAAGACCGTTATGACTCTCTCGGGGCGCAGCCCCGCGAGAGCGAGAAGCACCTTCTCCAACGCGTCGGGCGTGTGCGCGTAGTCGACGACTATGGTGTACCGCTGCCCGGCGTTCACGAGCTCTAGCCTCCCCGGAACGCACTCGAGACGGGCCAGCCCACGTGCGATCACGTCGAGTGGTACGGACTGTGAGACGGCAACTCCGGTGGCAGCGAGCGCGTTCATCACGTTGAAGCTCGACACGAGCCTGAGATCCACGTCGAACGCTCCCGCGGGTGTCGTGAAGCGCGCTCTCGTTCCCGAGGGCGAGCTCTCCACGCTCTCGGCCCTCATGTCGCCGTCAGCCAGGCCATAGGTGAGCACGCGCACACGGTCAGACACCCTGAGCGCTCGGACTATCTCCCGCCCGAACTCGTCCTCGATGTTGATGATGGCGGTTGCACCCTCTTTGCCCTGGTCGCCATCGAGGAGTTCAAAGAGCTTCATCTTGGCCGAGCGGTACTCGTCCAGCGTGCCGTGGAAGTCGAGATGGTCGCGCGAGAGGTTCGTAAGGGTCGCCGTGTCAAAACGGACACCGGCCACGCGCCCCAGCGAGAGCGCGTGCGAAGAGACCTCCATCGCGAGCGTCTGGACCCCCTCGTCCACCATCGAAGCCATGAGTTTCGCGAGATCGAGTGACTCGGGGCTCGTGCGGTCGCCCGGCTCGTACCGGTCTCCAACGCGGTAGCCGAGCGTCCCTACGACTCCCGTCGTGACGCCGGCCTCTCTCATGATCGAGTCGAGCAGATACGACGTGGTCGTCTTGCCGTTCGTCCCGGTGATGCCGTGCGTCACGAGTTTCTCCGAGGGCCTGCCGTAGAACTCGTGGGCTACGACACCAAGTGCCGTCCTGGAGTCGGCGACCACGATCTCGGGTATGGAGGCTCCCGTCGGCTCCTCAACCAGCACTGCGACCGCACCGCGCCCGGCGGCGTCGGACACGAACTGGTGTCCGTCTGCAGTGAAGCCGCGAACTGCCACGAAGAGCGCTCCCCTCGTCACGCATCTCGAGTCGTACTCGACCGACGCCACCGCTACGTCGGAGGGCACGTCCACGCCGCGGAATCCGGCCGAAGCCAGGAGTTCGCTCAGAGCGCGGGTCGGGGCGCCCTGTCGGGCCG